>JANLXP010000274.1:0-4303 GCA_031365165.1 Alphaproteobacteria bacterium | reverse complement strand
AGGCGGCTTGGCCCTGCGAGCACGAACACGTCGCCGGAGTTGAGCGTGAACGTCGTCGTCGGACCCGAGCGCGCCGGCCCGCCGAGTTGAAAGTCGGCGTCGTTGCCGAACGAGAGCGAGACGATCGGCCACGCGAAGTCGGCTTCGTCGTAGTCGCGGTGGAGGCTGAGCCTGCCGTCGGCGGCGTAGATGTTGACGAGGCATGCGTCCGGTTCGAACGCGTAGCCGGTGTCGGCGGCGGCCTGTTTGGCGACGGCCAGAACAGCGGATGGAATCTGCGGCCAGGGCTTGCCGGTTTGCGGATGCGTGGCTTCGTAGCGGTACCCGCGCTTGTCGGACATCCAACCGAGTGGGCCGCAGTTCGTGAGCGTGTTGATCATGTAGGGGCCCGCCGGCATTTGCGGCCGGAACGGCGGCGCTTCTTCGATCACGGCGGCGACGTCGTCGAGGATTGCCAACTGCTCGGCCGCGCTGAGGCGGCCACGGAAGAGGCTCGCACCCTCCGGCAATTTGTCCTCAAGTTCGGCGAACAGCGTTTGCATCAGGTTCCGGTGAAGTTCGGCTTGCGCTTTTCCAAGAACGAAGCGACCGCTTCCTTGTGGTCGTTCGTTTTGAACGTCACCATCTCGTAAGCCATCGAGGCGTCGAGGATCGTGTGGGCGATCTCCTTAAGGCGCAAGTTGACGGACACTTTCGTGTACTTGATCGCTTGCGGTGCGCCGGCAGCGAGCTTCTTGGCGAACGCGTCCACGCGGGCGTCAAGGTCGGCATCGGGGACAACGTGATTGATGAGGCCGATGCGCTCGGCCTCCGTGCCGCTGAGCGGATCGCCGGTCATCAGATATTCCTTGGCGCGGGCGTAGCCAACGAGTTGCGGCCAGATCACGGCGCCGCCGTCGCCCGCGACCACGCCAACCTTCACGTGCGGGTCGGCGAAGCGGGCGGTGTCGGCGGCGAAGATCACGTCGCAGAAAAGGGCGATCGTGCAGCCCAGTCCGATCGCAGGGCCGTGCACCTTCGCGATGATCGGCTTTTCGAGGTCGAGCAGGCCGAAGACGATCTTACGGCCCTCGATGACGGCGGGGCCTTTTTCCTTGCCTTCGCTCGAGCGCTTCATCCACTCGATGTCGCCACCCGCGCAGAACGCTTTGCCTTCGCCGGTGAGGACGACGACGTCGACGCTGTCGTCTTCTTGGATGTCATAAAAGATGTCGGCGAGCTCGCGGTGCATGCGCGCGTCGACCGCATTCATCCTTGCGGGATTCGACAGCGTCAGGGTCATAATGCGCCCTGCCCGCTCTATTTTGATGCGTTCGTATTTGGCGTCGTTCACGGCCTGTCCTCGCGCGGGCGACGTCGTGCCCTCACAAAGGTCTATACCAGGTCGCGTTCGCTGGAGAAGCGGGTCTAGTTTTCCGCGCCGTTGGCCGCGGGTTCGGTCAGCACGGCGCGCGGGGTGCCGTTTGCCGGGACCGAATGCGTCGTGCGGGCGTGCGCGAGGATACGGTCGATCAGGATGTCTTTCTTTGTGAAGCATCCGAGACCGGCGAGTGGGTCGTTTTCGACGCCGTCGATGAGCGCGCGAACAGATTCTTTAGTCATTGCAGGTGCGGCCATGGCGCCCCAACTCCTCAGCCAATTCAGGTCGGATACGAGTTTCGCGACGCGGACCGGCGCTGTCCACGAGCGCCGCTTCGCTTGGTAAACGGTTTAACCAGCGGCACGGCGCGTTACCGGCGTGGGGCCAACGTATGTGCGATCAATGCTGCTGCCGTGAGGGCAGAGAGGATCGCCATGTTGTACCAAGCGACCGGTGCGTTCGTGAGTTCGTTCAAGCGGATGGCTGTGTATCCGGCGACGCCGAACGCGATCCAATAAGCGATCGAGACCAGTATGGCCGCGCCGCGCATTCCTTGGCGCATCGGAACCAAGATCACATAAGCGCCGAGGATCCCCAAACCGATCGAGGCGCCGCCGATGAGCTTCATCAGCGCGAAGTAGAGCGGGCGCACTTTTTCGAGCGCGTCGGGCGGCACGGCTGCGGCGTGGAACCAGAGCAGGTCATTGACGTTCGCGTAGAGCAGGCCGAAAGCGACCAGAAAAGCGCTCACCGCCATGAATAGGATGATGCTCGTCCATTGCAATAGGTTCTGCCGGCGCATGGCTCTTAAGCCTCCAGGTGATGCGGGGAACTTACCCGCGCCGACCTGGTGCCATCCAATGCTTGGCTTGCATGGATTTGATGAGAGCTGGCTGGAGGCCCGCTCTTTCGCAAGCTACTCCGCGGCGATACCGATAGGCGTACGGCCTTGGCCTCCGTTCAACTGCATCAAGTATTTGATCCCTTCTTCGGCGATATCGTCGCCGATCATACGGTCGCCTTCTTTGTGTAACTCGGCCATGTCGACGAAGGCGGCGTAAGTGCCGCGCGTGCGGTCGGTGATGATGCCCGCATTCAGAAGGGTCTTTATGAGCACGCGGAAGATGCTGGTTGGATCCTTCAGGCGCTCACGCACGCGGGCACTTGTGAACGCTTCACGGAACGCGGATTGAGCCCATTCCCAATCGATGCCGAATTCGGCGTAGATCGGCTTCTTCTGTTCGGGGCTGCCGAGGTTGAACAGCAGGCCTTGAAACACTTGCGCCGCCCAATCCTCGATAAGATTGCGCTCTTCCTCGGCGAGGTGCGGGATCGTGCGGTCGGCCCAGATCTTTCCGAATTTGTGGTGGAAGGCCTCGTCCGTCATCACGAGCTGGCAGAGGCGCTTCAAGAGAGGGTCGTTCGTGTATTGATAGTTCGTCGCGAAGGCGCCCATCGCGAGGCCTTCGACCAGCATCTGCATGCCGACGAGTTTCTTCCAAACATAAGGCGAGAGCACCATTTCGGTCAGCAGATTGCCGAGCGCGGGCCCCACCGGCAGCGGCTTGCCCCATCGCGCTTTGATGTACATCGCAAAGCCGGTCACGTGACGCGCTTCCTCTCGCGTCTGGTTCGCCGCGTATTCCTGAGCGCCAGGATCGCGGAGCACGTGGCATAGCGATGCCGACAGCGAGAGAGCGCCTTGCTCGCCATGCAGGATCGACGACATACCCCAACGTGCCGACGAATTTACGAGCTTGATCTTTTGCTTCTCGTTCAGCTTCTGGCCGATCTCGGTCTGGAGATCGAGGTTCAGCCACGCCGGCATGATGTATTCGTTCTCGAGATCAAAGGGCGTGGCGAAGTCGATATATTTACTGTCGAAGGGGTCCCAAAAATGGTCGTGGGTCGCCGAGATAATTTTGTCGAAGGCGGTCGAGCGGGCGTTGTAGCGATCGACATCCATCATCGACTTGAAATCGTCGGGCGCGACAGCGTCGTAGGCGATGTCTTTCGTGATGTTCCCCATGGCGTCTTCTCCGTTGCTATTCGGCGGCGATGCTGGAGGGCGTGCGCAGGATATGGCCGCCGTTCGACTGCATCAGATATTTGATCCCTTCTTCCGCGATGTCGTCGCCGACCATGCGGTCGCCTTCGGCATGCAGCTCGGCCATGTCGATGTAGGCCGCGTAATTGTTGCGCGTGCGGTCGGTGATGATGCCGGCCTTCAGCAGCGTCTTGATGAGAACGCGGAAGATGTTCGTCGTGTCCTGCAGCTCTTTGCGGATTTCGGCATCGGTCAGCGCTTCCATGAACGCCTGCTGCACCCACATCGGATCGAGGCCGAGTTCGCGGTAGATCCAACCCTTTTGGTCGGGGCTCGCCAGGTTGAAGAGCAACACTTGGAAGACTTCCCAGGCCCAGTCTTCGATCTTTTCCGCTTCGCCCTTGGACAAATGCGGGATCGTGCGGTCGGCCCAGATTTTTCCAAACTTGTGGTGGAAGGCCTCGTCCGTCATCACGAGTTGGCAGAGCTTCACCATTAAAGGATCACGGCCCTTTTGGTAGAACGTCGCGAAGGCGCCCATTGCGAGGCCCTCGACGAGCATCTGCATGCCGACGAGCTTTTTCCAGACGAACGGCGAGCGTACGAGTTCGGTCAGCAAGTTGCCCAAGGCAGGCCCGACGGCCGCCGGCTTGCCCCAGCGCGCTTGGATGTAGCGGGCAAAGCCGGTGACGTGGCGGGCTTCTTCGCGCGTTTGGTTGGCGGCGTATTCCTGCGCGCCGGGGTCGCGCAGGATGTGGCAGAGCGAAGCCGACAGTGACAGCGCGCCTTGCTCGCCGTGCAGGATGCATGAGAACGACCAGTGGACGTTCAGGTTCGTGAGCTTGATCTTGCCGCGTTCGTCGAGCTTGTCGCCGACGGCGGTACGTAGCTCCGTC
>JANLXP010000254.1:0-4208 GCA_031365165.1 Alphaproteobacteria bacterium | reverse complement strand
ATCGAAGTGTCCGGCCACACGGACTCGACCGGCGCCAACCAGTACAACCAGGACCTCTCCCAGCGCCGCGCGAACGCGGTCGCCTACATCCTGGCTCAGAACGGCGTGATGCCGCAGCGTATGTACGTTATCGGCTTGGGTGAGACCCGCCCGGTGGCACCGAACTCGACGCCTGCCGGCCGCAACAAGAACCGCCGCGTCGAAATCCAAATCGTCCCCTACACCTCGTAACGGGATAATGGGCGCCGCCGGCTAACCCCGGCGGCGCTTACTTCAGCGCCGTCTCGATTGCCGTCTTCAACTCCGCCGCTTCCGGTTCTATGCGCGAACCGAACGTCCCGGCAAGATTGCCGTCCTTGCTGATCAGGTACTTGTGAAAGTTCCAGCGCGGGATCGCAGCCTCGCCCAACTCTTTCGCGATCCACTGATAAAGCGGATGCGCCGCCGCGCCGACCACGTGCTCCTTCTTCGTGAGCGGAAAGTCGACGCCATATCGCACTTCGCAGAACGACTTGATCTCGGTCTCTGAGCCCGGCTCCTGCGCTCCGAAATCGTTCGACGGCACGCCGAGCACAACAAGGCCCTTGTCGCGATAAGCCTGCCACAGCGCCTCGAGCCCCTTGTATTGCGGCGTCAGCCCACAAGCGCTCGCCGTATTCACGAGCAACACCGCTTTGCCCTTGTACCCGGACATGGCGAGTGGCTTGCCTTCAATAGAGGTGAAGGAAAAGGCGTGGGCGTTGCTCATCGAAGGCCTCCAGGGGGGATGGGTTAACGAGTTGTAAACACTTCAAGCCGGACACTCAAAATACGTGAGAATCGGGGGAAAATTATGCCGCGTCTGGACCTCATCATCGTGCCGGGAGTGGCGTTCCTCGCCGGGATCGTGATCGGCGCGGTCCTTTACCGCTTGGGCGTCACCGACGCCGTCGGCGCCATGCTCGTCGCGGGCTTCATCACCGTCGTCGCGTCCTACTGCGACCTGATCCTCGACCGCACCGCCGAGCGCGCGCGCATGCATGGCTCGATCGAGCGGGTGCGTGCGGACGCCGACCTCACGCGCCGCGCCGTCGTCGAACTGAAGCAGCATATGGACTCAAGCATCGCGCTCCGCGGTGAGCGCATGGCCAGCGAAGTGAAAGTGCTGGAATCCTTGGTACGCAAACTCGCCGAAGGCATCGCCGGCCGCTCGAAGCAAATCGCCCCCACGGCCGACGAAGCAGCCGCCGTCGTGGCCCACACCGCAGCCGACGTACCAAGTGACGTCATGCTCGACATGGTCCGCCGCTCGCTGGAAGAAAACCGCATCGACATCTACATGCAACCGGTGGTCAGCCTGCCGCAGCGCAAGGTCCGCTTCTATGAAGCGCTGACGCGCCTGCGAGCCGCCGACGGCACGATCATTATGCCCTCGCAATACATGCAGGTTGCCGAGCCCGCGGGCCTGATGTCCGTCGTCGACAACGTGCTGCTGTTCCGCTGCATCCAAATCCTGCGCAACCTCTCGAACAAGGCGCAAGACATCGGCGTCTTCTGCAACCTCTCGCGCGAGACGCTGCAGGATCAGATCTTCTTCGCCCATTTCATCGAGTTCATGCAGCAGCACAGGGAACTCGCAGGCTCGCTCATCTTCGAGATCTCGCAAGAAACGCTCGAGAAAGGCACGCCCGCCGAAATCGCAAACCTGAGCCAACTCGCCGATCTCGACTTCACGTTCTCGATGGACAAGGTCACGACGCTCGACATCGACTTCGCAAGCGCTCGCGCCCGCCAAGTCCGCTACTTCAAAGTCCCCGCGAAACTCTTGCTCGGCGACGCCGACAAGTCCGGCGCCCGCGTGCACCCGTCCGACCTGAAAGAACTGCTTGGGCGCTTCGGCCTCAATCTCATCGCCGAAAAAGTTGAGAACGAGCGCGACGTCATTCGTCTGCTCGATCGCGACGTCGATTTCGGCCAAGGGTTCCTGTTCGGCGAGCCGCAGCAAATCCGCGACACGCTCCTCGGCCAACGCCAGCAACGCCCGGTGCCCCAAGTCGCCCCGCCGCCGCAGCGGCTGCGCGCCCTTAAGCGTGCCTGAAAGGCCCATTGAAGCGGTCGCACACGCTACGTAGTGTGCGGCGCATGATCGACCTGACGATGAAGACGAGTGTCGTCGCCGCGCTCCGCCAAGGCGACATGAAGCGCGCGACCGAACTGGCACTCGAAGCCCTGAAGAACGGCCAGCAAGACGCGCTCTATCTAAACCTCCGCGCGCAGCTTCTCGAAGTGCACGGCCGCGACCGTGAAGCGATGGCCGACCTCGAAGCGGCCCACGCACTCGCCCCCCGCGATACCGGCGTCCTCGAAGCGCTTGGCCTCTTGCGCCTGCGCCTGATGCAAGTGACCGGCGCACGCGACGCGTTCCAGCGCATGGTCGAGGTCGCGCCGGATTACGCACACGCGCATTTCTGTTTGGGCCTAGCGCACGCCGCGTTGGGCGACGCTGAACGCGCGATGGCATGCTTCAAGCGCGCCGATGCGATGGAACCCGGCCGCTCGCAAACCCTGTCCCGCATCGCATCGCAAGCAGCTGTTCGGGGCGAGTGGGACGAAGCGCGCCGCTACGCATCCCTGGCACTCGAGCGCAACCCACGAGATTCCGACGCAAAATTCGTAATCGCGAGCGCCGATCTCGACGAAGGCAAAACGGCAGCTGTCGTGGACCAGTTGCGCCCGATCGCAGCCGATCCTGCATTGCCGCCGGCCGAGCGCGCCGCCGCGTCGAGCTATATCGGTGATGCGCTCGATGCAGAGGGCGACACCGACGGAGCGTTTGAAGCCTACGCCAACGCAGGCAGTTTGTTCGTTGAGGCCTACACACCGCAATTCGCGAACCGCCAAAGCGCCTATGAGCTGATTGCCAACCTGCGCACGGAATTCGGCGCCGCCGCAAACACCCCCTTGGGCGCCGCCACAGCGGGTCCAACAAACGGCGAGGCCGGCCACACGTTCTTGATCGGCTTCCCGCGCTCGGGCACGACGCTGCTCGAAGCGATCTTGAGCAGCAACCCGCGCGTCGTCACGACCGAAGAACGCGATCACCTAGGCGAAGCGTCGAGCCTGCTTGAAGGCCCAGGCGTCATCGCAAAGTTTGCGCGCATCACCGAAACGGACGCGGCGCGCTTCCGCCGCGCATATTGGGAAAGTGTTGCGAGCTCAGGCGCGAACGTCGCCGGCCGCGTCTTCCTCGACAAGCTGCCGCTGAACACGATGAAGCTGCCACTCATCCGCCGCTTGTTCCCGAACGCAAAGATCGTGTTCGCCGTGCGCGATCCGCGCGACGTGGTGTTCAGCTGCTTCCGCCGCCGCTTCGGCATGAACCCGTCGATGTTCGAATTGCTGACCCTCGAAAGCGCGGCTCGCTTTTACATCGCTGTGATGGAGCTCTTCGACATCTATACGCAGAGACTCGCGCTGAACGTCCACCAGGTTCGCTATGAAGACTTGGTGAAAGATCTTGAAGGCGAAACACGCCGCATCTGCGCGGTGATGGGCATCGACTGGAACGAGGAGATGCGCAACTTCGCGGTCACCGCCCGCGTCGCGGCGACGCCAAGCGGCCTGCAGGTGAAAAAGGGACTCTACGAAACCGGCGCCGGGCAGTGGAAAAACTACGATCGCCACCTCGCGCCCGTGCTCCCTGCGTTGGCGCCGTGGGTGCAACGCTGGGGTTACGACAAAACCGCATGAAGATCATCTCCGGATTGCGCGAACTCGCCGCGCGCTACGACGTTCTCGTCTGCGATATCTGGGGCGTCATTCACAACGGGCGTGAAGCGTATCCCGGTGTCGTCGACACACTACGCCGCTTTCGCGAGCAGGGCACGGTGCTGCTGCTCTCAAACGCGCCGCGCCCGAACGGCCCGATCCGCGAACAACTGGAAAGCCTCTCCGTCACGGCCGACGCTTACGATGACCTCGTTACCTCAGGCGACCTCACGCGCCGCCTGCTGATCGAGCGCGCGCCATTGAACATCCACCGTGTCGGCCCCGACCGCGACTGGCCACTGTTCGAAAACCTCGCCGTCCACCAAGTTGCCATGAAGGATGCGGATGCCATCGTCTGCACAGGGCCCTTCGACGACACGAAAGAAGGCCCCGACGACTACCGCGACTACTGGAAGGAAGCGCTCGCGCGCCGTCTGCCGTTCTTTTGTGCAAACCCGGAC
>JANLXP010000243.1:0-3561 GCA_031365165.1 Alphaproteobacteria bacterium | reverse complement strand
GGTGGCGGCTTGCGCGTCAACGACGACGCCGTGGCGGATGAAAAGCTTGTGCTGAACGAGGGGCTGCTGCGCGAAGGGGTGATCAAACTCTCGCTCGGCAAGAAGAAGCACGTGCGTCTGCGGCCGATCTAGTTCGTCTTGACGTCCTGCGCTGCTGGGGTTTTCTGCTGCTGTGGGTCAGGCTTCTGCTGCGGCGCCGCCATCGGTGCTGCAGCTTGCGGCGTCGGCCCCATCTGGAAAATCTTGCGCAAGAAGCCCGGCGCCAACATCGAGATCGGGTTCACTGCAATACGAAGTTCGTCGACCGGCCCCGACACGCCGTACGTCACGCCGAAGATGCCCTCGCCGTCGCGCGACCCCAAAATGTCGCCGATCAGCGGAACATCGCCAAACACGCTGTTCAGCCCGTAGAGCGGTACGATCGTTCCGTTCAAATCGATACGCTCGCTCGCACGGTTGATCGTGCCCTGCGCCGTCAACCCGATCGCTGGCCCCGCCGCCCGGCCGCTCGTCAGCGTAATGAGATCGCCGCGACCCTGGAACACCTGCTCGAGCTTCGAGAACGTGATCCCTTCGCCGCGCATCAAATCGTCGAGGCCGGTGAACGACCCCGCCGCCAACAAGCGCGCAACGAACGGCTGGTTGACGATCTTGAATTTCTCGATCTTCAAGACGCCGTCATATTGCGACGGCGCGCTTGACGATGATTGCCCCGCCGTCGGCATGGGCGAGAGTTCGACGCTCAGCGAAAGATCCCCGCCGATCACACTGCGAAATCCGGTGACCGCGCGAAGCAAGCGGCCGGCATCCGCCGTCTGCAATTTGATCTTCCGCGAATTGTCCGCGCCGCGAATCATTTCACCGCGCACGTTCGCAGCATCCGCCGAAGCGTCGGCTTTGAACGCCGTCAATCGCTCACCGTCGCTGCCGTATTCGAATTTCAATCCCGTGAACCAGACGTCGCCCTGCAGATAAGCAAGGTCGAGGTCCGCTTTGATTGAGATCGGCCGCTTGCGTTCAGCTTTAACGCCAGCCTTCGGTTCGTCATCTTTGTTGGACTCGAGGAAGCCCCCGGCGTCGATCACGCGGCCCTTCGCATTGAAGATGAGCCCAGCCACGTCGTCGTCGCGATAGGTTAGCGTAAAGTCGTTGCGCGGACCCAACTGAAGCTTCTTGAACTCTGCCTCGCGCACCTTGCCGCCGCCGATGACCAACCGGCCCATCGCCTTCAAGCCAGGCCCAGTGGCATCGATGTTGGCGATTTCGATCGTCTTATCGGTTCGAAAAACGATGTCGGCTTTGAGGCTGGCGTTTGCATCCTCGGGCTTGGCCCACCCAAGCTCCGGCGCCGCCAACCGCGCGCCCGTGAGGTCGGCGTCGATTTTGGCCTTCTGAAACTTGCCGCCGCGGCCGGAGAACGTTGCAACGAGCGCGGTCTTACCTTCGATGTAGCCGTCCATCCCGAACCCAAGCGCGGCGCGTTGCGCACTATTCAACGTCGACGTGACGTCGATGCGCGTGCCGATCGGCGCGGTCCCCGTGAAGTCTTCCGTCCAGGTGAAGCCCATGGGTGCCGTGTTCACTTGCACAGCACCGTGCGCCTTCATGCCCTTTCCAGTGAGCTTCACGTTGAAAACGCCGCCGGTCAGCTTCAGTTGCTCATTCACCGGCAGCTTCACGTCTTTGAAGTCGCCGTCGACATCGATGCCGACATTATCCGCGTTCAAATCCTTCAACATCGGAATAGCGAACGTGAACTTCACGTTCGATGTACCGCCAGCCTCAGCCGCTTTAATCCCATAGCGCGATGGGTAGCCAAGCCGAGGCTTATCCAGCACGGCCAGGAGTTCGTTCGTCGGCCCCGTCACCGTTCCGATAATCGTGCCGATCGTTCCGTGCTTATGCATCTCCGGGATCACGACCGAGCCGTTGGAGAGCATCAGGTGTCCGATATTGCCGCCCGTAAGCTCCATCTTGAACGTATCGCCTAACGTGGTCGCCGTGCCCTTCACATTGGTCAGGTCGGGAAGTCCGTCTAGATAAGTGGCCTTCACCCCTTCCAGCGACATGACGATGTTCATCATCTCGTCGGGAATTTTCTCGTCGACAATCGCGCCCGGCGCGATGTTCACGGCAATCGTGGCGTTGCGGATCAAACCTTCATGCGCATTGGTGATGACCCAATCGCGTGCGCCCGGCGCAGCACTCGCCGGCCATAGACGCTTCAAGCCATCGACGGTCAGGTTCTTAAACCCGCCATTCAACACGACGCCGCGCGACACGGGATCGTCCTGCATCTCGCCCGCGAGCGAGAGCTCGAAGTCGCCTTTCGACGCATGGATCTCGTCGATCGTCAGATGCTTGCGCGGCGCATCGAACGTGCCACGAAACTTCATCATCTCAAGCGCAAGCCCACCGTCGAACACGTTCGGCGCATCGATCGTGATGTTCTCCGCCGTCCAATCCGCGCTCAGCGACTGCAACGCGCCGTCATTCGCGAACGCGAACGCACCCTCGCCCGTCACCTTGCCGCGGATGGTGTTGCCGACCCACGTCATTTCTTCGATCGAATAACGCTTCGACGGAAAATCGAGTTCGACCGTCAGCGCTCCACTTTTCAAATGGATGGGATCGTGCTTCAGCGCCGGCATTTTGAGCTCGCCCGTGCCCGCATTCAGCCATAGCTTGCAACGGCCCAACGTTCCGGCAAGCGCCAGATCGCAGGTCGCATTGCCCTGCACGGGAATGTTGAACCCGGCGAGCGCCTTGAGCCCCGTACCGCTCGCGGCCAGCACGCTCAACCGAACGGGTTTGAACGCAGCTTCAAGAGCGACATTGTCTTGGCCGTTCGTGTAACGCGCCGCCGCTGTGAACAGCCAAGTCGACTTGTCGGGAAGCTTGACCGGCGCGTTGACCGAAACCACAACGCCGCCCGGCTTGCGATCGAACGCGAGCGAAGCCTTGTCGGCCGTCCAATAGGACTTCGTTTCCTCGTCGAACAACGTGAGCTTCGCATCGATGATCGCAAAGCGCGTCAAATACCGCGACAACGCATCGTCCGGCTTCGGATTCAGCATCGCCTGCAAAATGGCCTTAGTCATGCCGGGCGAAGTCTTCTCTTCCTTCGCCGCGCTCGACGTGTCGCCGACCTGAAGCCCAAGCTGAAACCCACCGTCCTTGCGCCGCACGACCAGCGCGCTCGCGCCCGAGATCTCGACCTTCATCGGCGCGAAGTCGCCGTTCATGAGTGCCGGCCCCGAGAGCGACACGTTCGCTTTCGGCACACGCGCAATCACGTTGCCGTTGCGGTCGCTCGCCTCGACATTCGCGAATTGGAAGAAGGCAACTTTGCGGTCTTTGGTGAATTCGACGACGCCGTCGCCCAAATCGACCTGAATGTCCTTAAGGCTGGAATTGATCGCAGCCTCGATGCGCGGCACCAAAAGGCCGATCGGCACCGAACCGCCGCTCATCAGCCGCCACGAGAACAGCCCCACGCCCAACACGACGACGCCGAGCCCGATCGCGGCAACGCGCAGAGCGATCTTTGCCGGACGGCTG
>JANLXP010000232.1:0-4841 GCA_031365165.1 Alphaproteobacteria bacterium | reverse complement strand
CCGGCGAAGTCGCGCTTGTTGAAGAGAAGCTTACAGCGCGCGCTGCGGTACATAACTGCATCGGGATCGGACTTGACGGCGTTGTCGAGATCCTTGAGAGCAAGATCTTCTTGGTTCAGCGCCAGGTGGCATGCGGCCAATGAAAAATGAATGTCGCCCTTGTTGATTGTCTCGAGCGCCTTGTTGAAGTCGGCGATCGCTGCATTGCAGTCTTGCTTCTGCCTGTAAGCCACACCGCGACCGAAATAAATGTTTCCAAGCGCCTGCGGTTGGTCGTCGAACGCCTTCGAATCAATCGCTTTCGTGTACAGCGCAATGGCCTTGTCAAAATCGCTGGCCTTCATCGCCTCATTGGCTTCGTTGGGATACTTCTGAGCTTCAACTTTCATCCGGGCGCGCCGTTCGGCCGGCCCTTCCATGGCGGAGGCCGGCAATAGCGGGACGGCGAAAGCGGTGATCACCGTAACGATGCTGAGTGCTGCAAGTATTTGCTTGAGCATGCGATAACTCCAACCTCTGTTGCCTACCGGGGAGAGCATGACCCCTCACCCAAAAACGCGAGGCCGAGCCCCAACAACGAGACCCGGCCCAACCTTTTGGAACAATACCATCTAGGCGCGAAGAGGGCAAAATGCCCGTTCACCTTTCCAGAGTTGCAATTGCGTCGGCCAAAGCGACGGTTTCTTTCGCGATTTCGGCGTGCAAAAGCTCAACCATTCTGCCGTCGAGCGAGATAGCTCCCTTACCCGTGTTCTCCGGTAAGGCGAACGCGGCCAGGACGGCGCGCGCCCGGGCAACTTCGACAGGGTCGGGCGCGAAGATGCGGTTACACGCTTCGATCTGAGACGGGTGGATCAGAGTTTTGCCGTCGAAGCCGAGTGCCCTGCCCTGCTTGCAGATGGCCTCGAAGCCTGCGCCGTCCGCGATCTCGTTGAAGACGCCGTCGATGACGCTGAGGCCGTGTGCGCGTGCGGCGAGGACGGTCATCGTCAAGCTTGCGAGTAGTGGCTCGCGGGCGGGCGTGTGTTGCGCGCGCATTTCTTTGACGAGATCGTTGGTGCCCATGACCAGACAGGTGAGGCGCTCACCGGCCGCAGCGATGGCATTCGCGTTGAAGATCGCGTGAGGCGTTTCCATCATGAGCCAAAGCGCGCATGAGTCGGGTGCGTCTTCCGCGTGCTGCTCGGCGTGCGTGACGTCGCCTTCGTCGTTGACCTTGGGCACGAGAATTGCGTCGGGCGCAGCGTCCGCGGCCGCGACGATGTCGTCGTGTCCCCACGGCGTGTCGAGGCCGTTGATCCGGATAATGACCTCACGCTTGCCGAAGCGGCGCTCTTTCACCGCCGCGCAGACCTGGGTTCGGGCGAGTTCCTTCGCTTCTGGCGCGACGGCGTCTTCCAAATCGAGGATCAGCGCGTCGGCGGGCAGCGTCGCCGCCTTTTCCAGCGCGCGGGCGTTGGAGCCCGGCATGTAGAGCACGCTGCGGCGGGGGCGGATGGTCATCGTGGCAACCTCAGAAGTGGGCGGGCAAACTAGCGATGGCGGATGGCGAAGCCAAGCCAAGGGTGGTGCGGATTCGCAGGCGCGGGGTTATGCTGAGCGGATGTCTGACCCTCGATGCGTTCTTTCGATTCAGTCCGAAGTGGTCCGCGGGCATGTGGGCAATTCGGGCGCCCGCTTCGCTTTGCAGCGGTTGGGACTCGACGTGTGGGCGGTGCCGACAGTGTTGCTGTCGAACCATCCGGGGCATGGTCGGTTTCGCGGCGAGACGACGAGCGCTGCCGCGATCGCAGCGTTGATCGACGGGCTCGACGCGCATGGGTGGCTGGCGCGCTGCGACGGCGTGATCTCCGGCTACCTGGGGGCTGCTGATCAGGCGCGCGCCGTCGCGGATGCCGTGCGGCGGGTGAAGGCGCAGAATCCACGCGCCGTTTATCTGTGCGATCCGGTGTTCGGCGACGATAACGGCGCGTATGCGCGGCCGGGCGTCGCCGAGGCGATGGCGCGGGATCTTGTGCCGCTTGCCGATATCGTGACGCCGAACCGTTTCGAGCTGCAGAGCCTGACGTCGAAGAAGATCGAGACTGCGGCGGACGCTGTGGCTGCAGCGCGGGCGTTGGCCAAGGCTGAAACGGTGGTGACGTCCGTGTCGTTTGGTTTGGAGCGCATTGGGACGGTTGCGGTTGCCAGCGATGGCGCTTGGGCGGTGTCGGCGCCGCGGATTGCTTCGGTGCCGAACGGTTCCGGCGATTTGTTGGCGGCGCTCTATCTCGCGGCGCGGATCGCAGGGCGGGACGTTGCGGCGGCGTTGTCTACGGCTTGTTCGGCTGTCGACGGCGTTCTGCGGGCGAGTGCCGGCGCCGACGAGTTGCGGCTGGTCGCAGCGCAAGCGGAACTCGTTCAGCCGTCTCATGTTTTGGCGGCCGAGGTGGTTCGGTGATAGGCTCGTCCGTCTTCCGCCGGAGGGTGTTATGAACCGCTTCATCGTCGTGATTGCGCTCATCAGTCTCTTGTCGGCTTGCGTGACGGCCACGCCCTATCAGCAAGCGCCGCCGCGCGGGTTCGGCTACTCCGAGGAGCGGCTCGACCAGAACAAGTATCGCGTCACGTTCCGTGGGAACTCGCTGACCAAGCGGGAGACCGTCGAGGACTACCTGCTCTACCGGGCGGCGGAGTTGACGCTGCAGAACGGGTATTCCCACTTCCTCGTCGTCGGGCGCGATACCGAGGCGAAGACGCGGTATCGCTATTGGATCGATTCCTATGGCGGCCGCGGGTTCTTCTATCACGGGTTCCCCGGCTGGTATCCACGGCCCTGGTACGATCCGTGGGGGCCGTGGGGTTCCTATGACGTGCAGCCGGTGACGAACTACATCGCGACGGCAGAGATCATTCTGGTCAAGTCCGCTGTGCAGGAGGGCGATTCCCGGGCGTTCGATGCGCAGCAGGTTTTGACGCAGGTTGGTCCTCGTGTGGTGCGGCCTGAGCAGGTGCCGCGTTAGGCCGCCTTCTTCAGATGGCGGCTGATTAGGATTTCGGCGATCTGGATGGCGTTCAGGGCGGCGCCCTTTCTGAGGTTGTCGGAGACGCACCAGAGTGCGAGGCCGTTCTCGACTGTTGGGTCTTTGCGGATACGGCTGATGAAGGTCGCGTAGTCGCCGACGCATTCGACGGGCGTGACGTAGCCGCCGTCTTCGCGCTTGTCGACCACCATAACACCCGGCGCCTCGCGCAGGATATCGCGCGCTTGAGCCGGCGTGATGGGGCGTTCGAACTCGATGTTGATCGCCTCAGAATGGCCGACGAAAACGGGCACGCGCACGCAGGTCGCCGTCACCTTGATGTCGGGATCGAGGATCTTGCGCGTTTCGGCTGCCATCTTCCATTCTTCCTTCGTGTAGCCGTCATCCATGAAGCTGTCGATATGCGGGATGACGTTGAAGGCGATTTGCTTCGTAAACTGCTTTGACTCGATCGAGTCGGTGACGAAGATCGCGCGGGTTTGGTTGAAGAGTTCGTCCATCGCTTCTTTGCCGGCGCCGGAGACCGACTGATATGTCGAAACGACCACACGCTTGACGCGGGCGACTTCGTGCAATGGTTTCAGGGCCACGACCATTTGCGCGGTGGAGCAGTTCGGGTTTGCGATGATGTTTTTCTTCGCGAACTTGGCGATTGCGGTCGCGTTCACTTCCGGCACGACGAGGGGCACGTCGGGATCCATGCGCCACTTCGACGAGTTGTCGATGACGACGGCGCCCGTCGCTGCAATCTTAGGCGACCATTCGCCGGAGATCGTGCTCCCCGCCGACATCAGCACGATGTCGGTGCCTTTGAAGTCGTAGTGCTCCAGCGCTTTGCATTTCAGCGTGCGGTCGCCGTAGGAGACTTCGCGGCCGACGCTTTTGCGCGACGCGAGCGCCACAATTTCGCTCAGCGGGAATTCGCGCTCGGAGAGGATGTTCAGCATTTCGCGGCCGACGTTGCCGGTGGCGCCTACGACTGCAACTTTCCAGGACATTCGTTTCGTTCTCTAACGTTGATGGGTGTCGAGGGCTTCGAGCACGGCTGCGCCCATCGCCTTGGTGCCGACTTGACGCTTGCCGGGCTGCATGATGTCGCCGGTGCGGATGCCTTGATCCAGAACGCTCGAGACGGCGCGTTCGACGAGGTTAGCTTCCGCCTTCATTGCGAAGGAATAACGCAGGCACATGGCGAACGAGAGGATGGCCGCGATCGGGTTTGCTTTGTCGTGGCCCGCGATATCGGGCGCCGAGCCGTGGATCGGCTCGTAGAGCGCGCGCTGTTTGCCGCTTGCATCGCGTGCGCCCAGAGAGGCCGAAGGCAGCATGCCGATCGAGCCGGTGAGCTGCGCCGCTTCGTCGGAGAGGATATCGCCGAACAGATTGTCGGTGACGATCACGTCGAACTGCTTCGGATTGCGCACGAGCTGCATGGCGCAGTTGTCGGCCAGGATGTGGGTGAGCTCGACGTCTTTGTATTCGGCAGCGTGGAGCTTTGTGACCTCATCCTTCCAGAGCAGGCCCGACGTCATCACGTTGTGCTTTTCGGCGGAGGCGACTTTGCCCTTGCGCAGGCGCGCGAGCTCGAAGGCGACGCGGGCGATGCGGTGGATTTCGTGCGTCGTGTAGACTTGCGTGTCGACAGCGCGGCGTTCGCCGTTCGCGATTGTGGTGATGCCGCGCGGTTCACCGAAATAGACGCCGCCCGTGAGTTCGCGCACGATCATGATGTCGAGGCCGGCGACGATTTCGGGTTTGAGCGTCGACGAGGCCTTCAGCGCGTCGAAGCAGATTGCCGGGCGCAGATTCGCGAACAGG
>JANLXP010000626.1:0-10993 GCA_031365165.1 Alphaproteobacteria bacterium | reverse complement strand
TTGCCCTGCATTTGAAGGCGTCCAGACGAACGAGAACGGCGACGCATTGCCCCACGGTGTCCGAAGGGAAACGCCTGTCTTGGCATACCTAGCGATGTGAGCGTCGCTCAGGCCGTAGTCGTGCGCCAACTGAGCCATCATCGTGGCGTCAAGCGCGCGCATTTGGATCATGCTGAATTTTTCCGCGATCGCGTTCCACGCGCTCCTTCTCGGACACGTGGATCGTCGACGCAGCGGCAATGTAGGGAGCGCCATCGTATTCGACGATCCCCGAAACGGCGAAGCCCTTGCCGAGCGTTTCCTTGGCGAAGGCAAGCGTCGTCAACCGGGCCAGCATCTGTGCGTCGGCAGGCTTCAAAGTATTTCGCGAACCGCTCGCGCGAGAATAGTGATTGACGAGGCGGCCGTCTTTCGAGACCACGATAAAGTGGTCGCTACCGTGCGCGTCGAGAACGTAGGGGCCCAGATTCTCCCGCTCCCATTCAGCGTTCGATGGGCCGTTGAAGTAGTCGTACATCTCGTTCCAATTCGAGTAATCGGCAACGAACTTCGACAAACCTTTTTCGTTTGATTGGATCACGTTGCGCGCGAGGCGGGCTTCGCCTTCAAGCTGCGTTGCGTCCAGGCGATCGGCGGAGGCGGAAAGAAGCCAGACAACAAGGCCAACGCCCAAGCCAACGATGACAATCGTCGGCACGGCCAAGACGGCAACGAGAAACCCCGTCGAGTTGCGCGAAGGGAATCGCCAGTTCTGCACGTCAAGACCCCATGAGAAATGAGTCTCCAACCTATCTGCCTATTGGTTATTTTGACGTGTAAGCGCCGTGGCGTCGGCGAGGCAAGATTGGCGCTGTGCCTTGCGCCAACGCGTTAAGCGATCGCTAATTTCAGGGCCGACGGTCAAGCCGCGACACGAATCACCTGCTATCCCTGCTCGTTGTCGTCGCAGCGCAATGCTGTTACGATTCATCAGTTTGGGGACACGATGCTGAGCGACTACGAAGAAAAACTGTTTGCCGCCAGACATGTTGTGCTCATTGTTTTGGGCGCGCTGACAGTGGCGTCGGTGTGGGTTGCCCTTTCGCTCAAGTTCGACACTGATCTTGAAAAGCAGCTGCCGGCGGGCCACCCCTACGCGCGGATCGCGCTCGCCTATAAAGAAAAGATTGCGGGCCTCAACAGTCTGCAGATCGTCGTTGAAACGAAAGCGGGCGATATCTGGAACGCGAAGTTCCTGAAGTCGCTCTGCGACGTCACGCAGGAACTGACCTATTTACCCGGCATCTCGCGTGAAGCGGTCGTTTCGCTCTGGACCTCGAACACGTTCATCTACGAGGTGACGGAAGGTGCGGTCGAAGGCCGCCAACTTATTCCCGCCACCATCGTACCCAACGCGATGACGCCAGCCGATGTGCTCCGGGTTCGGGCCGACGCGTTCAAGGGCGGCTACCGCGGCCGCTTGTTCGCGCTCGACGGCAAGTCCGCGATGATCCACGCGGCGGTTGAGCCGCTGATGCCGGACGGCACGAAGACCGACATCGTCGCGGTCGCGAACGCGCTCGAGGCCAAGATTCGCCGCAAATTCGAAAAAGACGGCATCACGATCCGCATCATTGGCTTTACGACGTTTGTCGGCGCGATCGCGAACGAGGCGACGAACGTGCTGAAGTTCTTCGCGCTGGCGTTCCTGTTGAACGCACTGGCGCTTTGGTACTACGCCCGTTCGCTCATGCTCACGATCGCGACCGTCATTAGCTCGGCCGCGTCAATCGCCTGGCTGCTCGCGATCGTGCACCTCGCAAACCTGAGCTTGCACCCGTTGGGGATGGTCGTCCCGTTCCTGATCTACATCATCGGCATCAGCCATGGCGTACAGCAGATCAATCGCTTCCTGGCGGCGATCGTGCACGGCCAGTCGCCACTGGACGCAGCCCGGCGAACGTTCCGCCATCTTCTCGCACCCGGCTTCTACGCACTCGTCATCTTGATCGTCAGTTTTGCAGCGATCCTCTTGATCCCGATCCCGTTCGTGCAAGACGTCGCAATCATCGCGGTGATCGGCATCGCGCTGCAGTTCGTCTCAAACCTCATCATGCTGCCGCTCGCGATGAGTTACGTGCCCTTCAGCGCCGCCGCGATTGAAACCCAACGCCGGTTGGCCGAAGCGCGCCGGCGCTTCATGACGGCGTTCTCAAGCGACGCAAAGCCCGGCCCCGCACTTATCGTCCTGTTGGTCAGCGTCATTCTCGGCGGCACCGCGATTTGGAACGGAATGAGCGTTGGCGTCGGGCATCGCCACGCTGGTGCGCAGGAGCTTTGGGAAAGCTCGCGTTACAACGTCGATTCCGCAGCGATCGCGCGCAACTTCAACCTCGATCTCGACACCTTCGTCATCGTCACAGTCGCGCCGGTCGACGCCTGCGTCGATTACCAAGTGATGGGCCTCGTCGAAAGGTTCGGCGTTACAATGCGAGCAGTGGAGGGCGTAAAGTCGGTCATGTCGCTGCCCGAAGCTTCGCGCTTCGTTTATTCGATGGTGCAAGAGGGAAACCTCAAATGGCGCCTTCTGCCAAAGGCTCCCGACGTACTGGCCGTTGCAACCAGCGCAATCTCCGACACGACGGGATTGCGCAACAGCGACTGCACGCTTCTACCCATCGCGCTCTACCTGACCGACCATCGCGACGAAACGCTGCGCCATGTCGCCGCCGCTGCAGAGTCCTTTGTTGCGCAGAACAAGATGAAGGGCGTTGAGTTCCGGCTGGCGACCGGCAACGGCGGCGTGCTCTACGCAATCAACGATGCAGTCCGCGAGGCGCGCGTTACGGCGCCGCTGCTCGTCCTGAGCGTGATCGCGATCCTGGTCTTTGCCGCCTATCGCGACTGGCGCGCCGTCCCGTGCTGCATCGCGCCGCTGGTTTTGGCGAACGCACTCGGACTTTGGCTGCTCTCGTGGCTCGACATCGGCCTGACGGTGACCACATTGCCGGCTTTCATCCTCGCCGCCGGCATCGGCGTCGGTTACGGGCTCTATCTCTATGAACGGATCGAGAAACACCTGCAAGAAGGTCTGCCCATGGACGAGGCGTTCGCCTACGCCATGCGCGAGGAAGGTGCGGCCGTCGTATACACGGCACTCACGCTCGCCCTCGGCGTCGGGTGCTGGGCGTTCTCAGGTTTGAAGTTCCAAGCCGACATGGGCTGGCTGTTGGCCTTCCTCATCCTCGCGAACGCACTCGCCGCGATTACGGTGCTTCCGGCGATGGCCGTCGTGCTCGATCTCATACTTCCGCGCCGCAACGGCAAATGACCCTCGCAAAACTGGGACTTTGCCTCGTTACCGCGCAGCGACCTGTGTCCGGCATGTCCGGCATGGCGCGCGAAATCTAGCCTTTCCCCACTCCCGGCCAGCATGGCGCGTTGACTTGGGTCAGGGCCGTCGCCACGATGAATTTGACGCTCAAGGCCCGCCGCGATGGCGCGCGTTGGACGGTTATGCAATCGACCCCTTGCGGGAGAGAGCGGGCAAGTGTCCGCCGCCGAAGGAGCAACCGCCCTGGAAACTCTCAGGCACCCGGGACCGCAAAGGCGATGAAAGTCTGGAAAGCGAGCGCTGGCGACGGCGTTCCACCGACGGGGTAGGCGAGGGCGTAACAGCCCGCGTGAAATCTCTCAGGTCCTCATGACAGACAGGGTAGTCCTGCGAAGCTTAAGCGACGTGGGGAACCCTTCTGTTTGAAGAGAGACCTTGAGCCCATGGCCGATCCGGCCCCAACCGATCTGAAACGCACGCCGCTCTTTGCGCTGAACACCGAACTCGGCGGCAAAATTGTGCCGTTCGCCGGCTACGAAATGCCGGTGCAATTTCCCGCTGGCATTTTGAAGGAGCACCTGCATACGCGGGCCGCCGCCGGCCTCTTCGACGTCTCGCACATGGGACAAGCGTGGCTCCATCTTGAAGGCAAGGGCAGCCACGACGACATCGCGGCAGCACTCGAAACTCTGGTACCGGGAGAGATCAAGGCGCTGAAGCCGGGACAGATCCGCTACACGCTGCTCATGAACGACGAAGGCGGCATCCGCGACGACTTCATGGTGAGTCGCCCGCTCGCACCTGAGAAAGCGGGGACACTGTTCCTCGTCGTCAACGCCGGGACGAAGGACGCCGACTTCGCCTATATCGCCGCCGCACTCAAAGGCCGCGCGAAACTCGAACGGCTCGAATCGCGCGCGCTCATCGCACTGCAAGGCCCGAGAGCCGCGGAAGCATTGGAGCGCATCGTCCCCGGCGTCGCCGCCATGAGCTTCATGACGATTGCAACGTTCGCATGGGAACGCGCGGATCTACTCGTCTCGCGCTCCGGCTACACAGGCGAAGACGGCTACGAAATCTCGGTCCCCGGCGCGCTTGCTACAGCGTTCGCCCGCGTCCTGCTCGCCGATCCAACCGTGGCACCGATCGGCCTCGGCGCACGCGACAGTCTGCGGCTCGAAGCGGGTCTCTGCCTCTACGGCCACGACATCGACGAACAAACGACGCCTGTCGAAGCGGGCCTCACCTGGGCAATCGGCAAACGCCGCAAGCTCGAAAAGGGGTTTCCCGGCGCCGACAAGATCATGGATCAGCTGATGACGGGCGCGAAGCGTGTGCGCGTCGGCATCAAACCCGAAGGCCGCGCGCCGGCGCGTGAAGGTGCCGAAATCGTCGACGCCTCAGGCGCACCTGCTGGCCGCGTCACCTCCGGCGGCTTCGGCCCGACCGTCAACGGCCCAATCGCGATGGGCTACGTCAGAGCCGACCTGGCAAATGACGGCACCGAACTCGGTCTTCTCGTGCGCGGCCAAAAACTCCCTGCCCGCGTCGTGCCCATGCCTTTCGTTCAAAAACGTTTCCACAAACCCTGAGACAAACCATGACCACGAAATACACCAAAGAGCATGAGTGGGTTCGCGTCGACGGCAACGTCGCAACCGTCGGCATCACCGCCTACGCAGCTGAGCAGTTGGGCGACGTCGTCTTCGTCGAACTTCCAGCCGTCGGCAAAGCAGTCGAGAAGGGTGGCGAAGCCGCCGTCGTCGAGAGCGTGAAAGCGGCCTCCGAAGTCTACGCGCCGATCTCGGGCGAAGTGGTCGAGGTCAACAGCGTGCTCGAAGCCGAACCCGCAACGGTCAACGCGGACGCGACCGGCGCAGGTTGGTTCATGAAACTCAAGGTCAAGAACGCAAGCGAGCTTGGCGCACTCATGAGCGAAGCCGAATACAACGATTACGTGAAGGGGCTCTAATGCGCTACCTGCCGCTCACCGACACTGATCGCAAAGCAATGCTCGGCGTCATCGGTGCAAAGTCGATCGACGACCTCTACCGCGACGTGCCGCGCGAGGCTTACCTCACGACGCTCGTCGACCTGCCGATGCACGCGGGCGAAATCGAAGTCGAGCGACAGATGGCCAAACTCGCTGCGCGCAACATCGCAGCCGGAAGCGTGCCGTTCTTCTGCGGCGCCGGCGCCTACCGCCATCACGTGCCCGCGACGGTTGACCATCTGATCCAGCGGTCGGAATTCCTGACCAGCTACACGCCGTATCAGCCCGAAATCGCGCAAGGCACGCTGCAATATCTTTTCGAATTCCAAACCCAGGTCGCGATGCTCACGGGCATGGATGTCGCGAACGCCAGCATGTACGACGGCTCGACGGCGACCTCCGAAGCCGTTCTGATGGCTTCGCGCGTGACGAACAGGAAGCGCATTGTCCTGTCGCAAAACCTGCACCCGCATTACGCCGAGACCGTGCGCACCACGGCGGAATCCGCAGGCCTTGAAATCGTCGAAGGCAACGAAACCGCGCTCGACGACAACACCGCATGCTTCGTCGTCCAGAACCCCGATTTCTACGGAACGATCCGCGACATCACTCCGCTCTCCGACGCAGCCCACGCGAAAGGCGCACTGCTCGTCGCTGTGGTAACGGAAGTGATCTCACTGGGCGCGATCACGCCGCCCGGCGAAATGGGCGCCGACATCGTGGCGGCCGAAGGCCAGTCGATCGGCAACGCGCTGAACTTCGGCGGCCCCTATGTCGGGCTGTTCGCCACGCGCCAGAAATTCGTACGTCAAATGCCGGGCCGTCTCTGCGGCGAGACGGTCGACGCGGAAGGCAAGCGCGGCTACGTGCTGACTCTCTCGACCCGCGAACAGCATATCCGCCGTGAAAAGGCGACGTCGAACATCTGCACGAACTCCGGCCTCTGCTGCCTTGCCTTCACGATCCACATGGCGCTCTTGGGTGAAGACGGTTTCCGCAAGCTCGCCGCACTGAACCACGACCGCGCGGTTATGGCCGCCGACAAACTCGCGAAGATCAAGGGCGTCGAACTTGTGACGCCGACCTTCTTCAACGAGTTCACGTTGAAACTTCCGAAGGCCGCAGCACCGATCGTCGACAAACTGGCAGAGCAAGAGATCATCGCCGGCGTACCTGTCTCTAGGCTGCGACCGCACGACCGGAACGCAACCAACCTGCTCCTCGTCGCCGTCACCGAAACGACCACTCCCTCCGACATCGACGCGCTCGTCGCCGGCCTGACCAAGGTGCTCTCATGATGAACAAGCAAGGCCGCCCGACGACAGGTGCCGCGACCGAGAGCGGCGAACTCGCGACAATCTCCGGTCACCGCGGCCTCGACCGCGAAGTGCCATTGATCTTCACGACCGGCCGCCCAGGCAAATGCGGCGTCGACCTGCCTGATCCCGAACTGAAGCATGATCGCCTTGGCGGGTTGCGCCGCCGCGCCGCGATCGGCCTGCCCGGCCTCTCGGAACCGGAAGTCGTCCGCCACTTCGTGCGGCTCTCGCGCAAGAACTACGCGATCGACTACGGCCTCTATCCGTTGGGCTCGTGCACGATGAAGCACAACCCGCGTTTGAACGAAAAGATGGCGCGGCTACCGGGTTTCGCCGACATCCATCCGCTGCAACCGGTCTCCACGATCCAAGGCGCGCTCAGCCTGATCGATCATCTGGCCCACTGGCTGAAGCTGCTGACGAATATGCCTGCTGTCGCGATGAGCCCAAAGGCCGGCGCCCACGGTGAACTCTGCGGTCTGATGGCAATCAAGGCCGCGCACGAAGCGCATGGTCAAAAGCGCAACGTCGTGCTCGTGCCGGAATCCGCGCACGGCACGAACCCCGCGACGGCAGCGCTCGTCGGCTACACGGTCGAGGAAGTGCCAGCTAACGAACGCGGCCGCGTCGATGTGGCGGCGCTGAAGGCGAAGCTTGGGCCAAACGTCGCCGCGATCATGCTCACGAACCCGAACACCTGCGGTCTCTTCGAGAACGACATCATCGAAATCGCCGACGCCGTGCACAAGGCAGGCGCCTATTTCTATTGCGATGGCGCAAACTTCAACGCCATCGTCGGCCGGGTGCGTCCCGGCGACCTCGGCATCGACGCGATGCACATCAACCTGCACAAGACGTTCTCGACGCCACACGGCGGCGGCGGTCCGGGTGCCGGCCCGGTCGTGCTCTCGGCGGCGCTCGCGCCGTACGCGCCGGTACCGTTGATCGTCCATGGCGAGCGTGGCTTCGAACTGATCGAAGACGACGCCGCCGCGAAAGCGCACGACGCCAATCCGTTCGGCCGCATGTGCGCTTTCCATGGCCAGATGGGCATGTTCACGCGTGCGATGGCCTACATGCTCAGCCACGGCGCCGACGGACTGGCTCAAGTCGCGAGCGATGCCGTGCTGAACGCGAACTACATCCTGGCCTCGCTGAAGGACACGATCTCGGCTCCCTTCGCGCACAGCGGACCCTGCATGCACGAAGCGCTGTTCGACGACAGCTTCCTGAAGGACACCGGCATCACCACGCTCGACATCTCGAAGTCGTTGATCGACGAGGGCTACCACCCGATGACGATGTACTTCCCACTCGTCGTCCACGGCGCAATGCTGATCGAGCCCACGGAAACGGAATCGAAACACGCGCTCGACGAGTTCATCCACGTCCTGGGCACGCTCGCGAAGGAAGCGGCAGGCAACAACAAGCGCCGCTTCGAAGGCGCCCCGCACTTCGCGCCGCGCCGGCGTCTGGACGAAACCGCGGCCGCCCGCAAACCCGTCCTGCGCTGGACCCCACCACCGAAAGCGCAGGCGGCGGAGTAGGGGCTACTGCAGCGGCGCACCGCGCAGCTGCGTGTAGATCGCATCAAACACGGCGAGCGCGCCCGGACGATCGGGCGTGCCCACTGCCGGGTTGTCGCTGAGCACCAGCAACGGCCCCGTCGGTCCCGCGAACGTGGGCCACGCCGGCAAGCCAGCGCCGTTCGGATTGCCGGTCTTGATGAAGTTGGCCCAATACCCGGTCATCAACTCCGCGGCTCGCCGATCTTCCGCGCGCCATTGCCAGGGTGCCTGATCGAGATGGTCGAACATGTACCAAAGCTCTGCGAAGTGCGCCGGCCCCCAACCGGCATAGGGTGACGTCGATGGGAAGGGTGGACGCTGCGCGAACCGGTAGGAAAAGACGGGAGCCCCGCTCGCCGCGTGCAGCCGCGCCCAAGTCCACATGTCCCAACCGAAGCGCAAGTCGGTTTCGAACGCCACACGCGCGGTCTGCGCTTCCTCATCGGTCTTGAACGGATAGGCTGCGATCAGCGGCGGCGGCAGCGGCCCGAATGTATTCGCGATATCGGCGGCAAACGTCGCGGCCTTGACCTTGGACATATCGCTGAGCGAACGCGCTTCTTCTGCGTTCACGCCGGCGAGCAGCGGCACCGATGTTTCATGATGCTGCGAAAACACCTCGAACGGCGTCCGCGGCAAAACATGGCGGTCGATCACAGGATGCGAAATGCGCCCCGCATTCGCTTTCAACACAACCTCGGGCGCCAAGCGCCGCAGCGCCGCAATCGACGATGCGCCTAGAGACGTTGCGAACGAAACGCCGTCTTTCTCCGCGTTCGCGAGAAGGTATTTCGGCGCGATCTGCACCGGCTCGAAGAACCCGCCGCTTTGGCCGATCGCGCGATGGAACAATCCTTTCGCAAGCGGCGAGGCCATCAGAATATTGACCGACATCGCACCTGCCGACTGCCCGGCGATCGTGACGCGGCCAGGATCTCCGCCAAACGCGGCAACATTGCGCCGAACCCACTGCAACGCGGCCACTTGATCCAAGAAGGCGTAGTTGCCGGAACTCTTCTGCGCCGTCTCCGCACTCAAATCGGGATGCGCCAAAAATCCAAATGCACCGAGCCGGTAGGCCACGGTCACGACCACGATCCCGCGCCGCGCCAGTCTGTCGCCCCAATAGAGCGGCATGGACGCCGATCCGTTCGTATACCCGCCACCGTAAATCCAAACGAGCACCGGCAGGTTTGCCGTGGGGTTCGCCGTCGGCGTCCACACATTCAGGTAGAGGCAATCTTCGCTCGTGCGAGGCGGCGCCTCGCCCGGCATCGAAACGCCGTTCTGCAGGCAAGCCGGGGCAAATGTCGTCGCTGGTCTGACGCCGCTCCACGGGCCCACAGGCTGCGGCGCCCGCCAGCGCCGATCCCCCACCGGGGGCGCCGCGAATGGGATGCCTTTGTAGGCAACCACGTCGCCGTCGCGCCCGCCTGCGATCAGCCCGCCGTCTACCCTGACGGGGTCAGCCGCCGCGCTGCCAAGCGAAAGGAGGAACAACATGCACGCGATGCGAAACGTCGAAACCATGATCAACCTCGTTGCCGGACGATCATGTGAGGGCTGCCCACGGAAAACGGGAGCCTTCGACACCCCGGTTCGTCCCCCACCAGGCGCGTTTCGTCACAAATCCGTGCATCCGCCGCGACTGGACAGGCCCGCACGCTCCACCCCACAATCCCAGGATGTCACGGACACACACTATCGTCATCGACAGCGGTCGCGAGATCGCTCTGGGTACCGCCTATTGGCTTCTGTTCTTGCTGGCGCTGGAGCCCGGCCATTTGGCGCGCGCCGCAGCGACTGGCGTCACGCTTTATTGGCACCTCGAAGCCGCACGAATTCTCTTGGCCAGCGTTTTGGGCGGCGTCGCGACCCCTTTGGTGATGAGCCTGGTCCGCCGTTATCCGGTCGAGGCGGGCCGGTTATGGCAGCGTGTCTTGCTTCATTCGACAAGCGCGATGGGTATCGCCTTCGCCCTGGTCGCCATTTCCTGTGCGCTCGCGCCGCTCGCAGGCATCGGTGATACCCGCCCATTTCTCGTAGCGCTGCCCGAACACATCGCCAAGAACTGGCTGCTGTTGGGCTTCAGCCTGATGGCGATGACTGGAGTCGCGCACGCGTTCCGGTATCAAGCGCAACTGCGGCCACAACCGGATCAAGGAGACGCCACTTCGCAGCATCTAACCGACGTCACCGTCGGTGCGCGGGGGCGTATGGTTTCGGTCGACCTGGCCTCAATCGATTGGATCGAGACCCAAGGCAACTATCTCGCGCTGCACGAAGGGCAAAAGACGCACCTGCTGCGCGAAACGCTCGCGGCCTTCGAGCCCAAGCTTGATCCGCAGCAATTCGTCCGCATCCATCGCCGCGTCCTGGTTGCAGCCGATCGGGTGCGCGAGATCGCGCCGCTCGCGAACGGCGATGGCCTCGTCCGCCTTACCGACGGCACCGAATTGCGCTTGAGCCGAAATCACCGCAAACGGCTGCACGACGCCGTCCGCCTTCCGTGACGGCGCCGGCCGACAAGCCGTATCGAGAGCAAGAGTTCCGCCGGATCGTCGAATCCGATCCCGCCATTGCCACCTTGCTCGCGGCGATGCGGACGTTCGACGCGCCTGACCTATGGCTCGTTAGTGGTGTGCTGTTCCAAACGGTCTGGAACGTCCTCGACGTGAAGCCGCGTGGCCACGGTATCCGCGACTATGACCTATTCTATTTCGACCCCGACACATCGGAAGGAGCCGAAGACAGGTGCATCAAGCGCGCCGCCCGCCATTTCGCGTTCGCCGGCTACCGC
>JANLXP010000174.1:0-5559 GCA_031365165.1 Alphaproteobacteria bacterium | reverse complement strand
CTTTCGGGTGCAGGTACGGTCGATGTCGCGGGTCAGCGGCTCGACTACCGCGTGGAACCTCGCGCGGTTCGCTCGAGCGAGGGGCAAGGCGGCAAGAACGATCTGCGCGGGATCGGCATTCCGTTCCTGATCAAGGGACCGTGGGCGCGGCTTACCTACGCGCCTGATTTGACCGGGATTGCGAGCACGGCGCTCGAATCGATCATCAAAGGCGAAGACCCACTTGATGCGATCAAGAACCAGACGGGGCTTGATCAGATCTTCGGCAAGAAAAAGAAGAAACCGCCAGCCGAGACGCCAGCTGAAGCGCAGCCGTCGCCCGCGCCGGACACGCAACCGAAGCCCGACCCAACGCCACCTGCCGAGCCGACAGATCAAAGTGTGCCCCCAAACCCACAACAGGAGGGTGCACAGCCGCAGAAAAATGACCCGAAGCAGAAGCCGGACCCGTTGGATGTCTTGAAGGGGCTTCTTGGGAAGCCGCAGTAGGATATGCTTTCAATTAACCCCTGGCTTCCCTAGGATTGGCACCTGCCTGTAGGGAAAAAGGTAGGGGGAAACGAGGCTTCGTCCGTCGTATCCATGGCAGCTGACACCAAAGACGCGCCTGGAAAGGCTCCGAGCAAGGGCTTTTCGCTTCGATCGAGACTGCTTGGTATCCCCGACGGCGAGCCTGCCGCGGAGGGTGCGGCGGAATCCGTTCCAATTGACGACGAGCAACCTCCCGCAGAAGAAGCGAACGTGGACGCTGCTGCGCCGGCCGAACCAATTCAAAATTCCGACGAACAAGAGGAAGAGGCGGAGCCGCCACGTGTAGGCGTTGCGCTGGCGCCGCGGCGCAATTCTTTGCTCGCAACGTTTGGGTTCGGCGACAAGCGCAAGGCCGAGACGCCGGCGAAACCCGTTGAGCCTGAGGCCGAGACGGTCGCGGAAGCGCCACCGGTAGCGGAGCCCGAGATCGAGGTTCGTCAGGTCGATATTCCCGAGCCCGATCGCGGGCCGATGATCGTGCCGCTGGCGCGCGATAAAGCGCCTGAAGTCGTGCAGGACGTTCCGGCGACCGTTGCGGTCGAGGAAGACGTTCCGGTTGCGGTGGTTGCCGCGGGGCCTGCGCCGTTCGTGCGCTTTGCGGGCGTGAAAAAGACCTACGACGGCGTGCAGCTTGTCGTGAAGGATTTGAATCTCGAGATTGCGAAGGGCGAGTTCTTGACGCTGCTGGGGCCGTCGGGCTCCGGCAAGACGACGACGCTGATGATGCTCGCAGGGTTCGAGACGCCGACGGCGGGCGATATTCTGCTGAACGGCGAGTCCTTGACCACGATGCCGCCGCATAAACGCGGCCTTGGCTTTGTGTTTCAGAATTACGCGCTGTTTCCGCATATGACGGTGGCCGAGAACCTCGCGTTCCCGCTTGAGGTTCGCAAGACCGGCCGCAGCGAAATTAGGGACCGCGTTGCGAAGGCGCTTTCGATGGTCGAGCTTTCGGGCTTCGACAAGCGCAAGCCGAACCAACTTTCTGGCGGACAGCAGCAGCGCGTCGCGGTTGCGCGCGCGCTCGTGTTCGATCCTGAACTCGTGCTGATGGACGAGCCCTTAGGCGCGCTCGACAAGCATTTGCGCGAGCAGATGCAATACGAGCTGAAGCGGCTGCATCGCGAACTCGGCGTGACCGTCGTTTATGTGACGCACGATCAGGGTGAGGCTTTGACGCTATCGGACCGCATCGCGGTTTTCCATGACGGCGCCATTCAGCAACTCGATACGCCGACGAACATTTACGACCACCCAGCTAATGCGTTCGTCGCGGGGTTCATCGGCGAGAACAATGCGCTGCCGGGTAAGGTTTTGCGGATCGACGGCGATGTCTGCACCATGGACTTGATGGGCGGTACGCGGGTCAAAGCCACCAACGGCAACTGCAACGCGGTCGGCCAGACGGGTGTCGTGTGTGTGCGGCCGGAGGATCTTTTGATCGCGTCAGATGCGCCCTCGGGCAGCAATCATGTGCCAGCGATGATCGAGGACTTCATCTTCCACGGCGACCATTTGCGCGTGAAGCTGTCGGCGCCGGGCATGCACGAAATCATCGTCAAAGCGCCGGCGCGGGCGCACTTCCCCTCGAAAGGCGTGGCCGTCACGTTGTCCTGGGAGCCTGCTTCCGCGCGCGCGTTCGTTTCCTAAAGTGCCGCCAAAAGACGTCGCGGATGACCGCCTTCTGCGGGCCCGCGACACGGTTAGAATGAACTGAAGATCGAATCGACCAAGAAGGTAGAAACCCATGGGCCGTACGACCGGAATCATTATCGCCGCCGCCGCCGCCATCGTCATTTTGGCCGGCGTGTTGCTGTTCATGCTGGGGCGCGGGTCCGAGAAGGCCGTGAACGATCTCGACAAAGAATTGACCGACCTGCAACTGCCGGCCGCGGACGGGTCGATGCCACCGGCAACGCCTGCCGCCAGCACACCGGGTGCCGCCGTCTCGCTCGCGGGTAAGTCGCTCGTCGTCGTGTCGTGGGGCGGGGCCTACACGAAGAGCCAGATCGAGGCCTATCACAAGCCGTTCACGGCCAAGACGGGCGCCACGATCAACTCGATCGACTACAACGGCGGGATCGCCGAAATCAAAACGCAAGTCGAAGCCAAGAACGTGACCTGGGACGTCGTCGATATGGAACTCGCCGACGCGCAACTTGCGTGCGACGAAGGCTTGCTCGAGAAGATCGACGCCGGCGTGTTGCCAGCAGCGCCCGACGGGACGCCCGCGGTGCAGGACTTCATTCCGAACGGGATTACGCCGTGCGCGGTGACGACGATCGTCTTCAGCCATATCGTCGCTTATGACGACACGAAGTTCGATAAGAAGAAGCCGTCGAAGCTCGCCGATTTCTTCGATGTGAAGACGTTCCCGGGCAAGCGCGGTTTGCGCAAGACGAGCCCGAAGATCAACCTGGAACTCGCGTTGCGCGCCGACGGCGTGCCGCCGGAGAAGGTCTACGAAACGCTTGCGACGAAAGAAGGCGTGGACCGCGCGTTCAAGAAGCTCGACACGATCAAAGACAACGTCATTTGGTGGGAGCCGGGTTCGCAACCGCCGCAGCTTTTGGCGGACGGCCAGGTCACGATGACGACCGCCTATAACGGGCGCATCTTCGACGCGCAAATCGGCGAGGGCAAACCGTTCAAGATCATTTGGGACGGGCAGATCCAAGAGCTCGACGTTTTGGGCGTCGTGAAGGGCACGAAGAATCTGGCGGCTGCGATGCAATTCATTGCGTTCGCGACGGACACGCAGCGCCTTGCCGATCAGGCGCAGTGGATCGCCTATGGCCCGGCGCGCCGCTCGTCGCTGCCGCTCGTCGGCGCATATTTTTCGAAGCCGGACGTCGACATGAAAGTGCACATGCCGAACGCGCCGGAGAACTCCAAGAACGCGTTGCAGATCGATTTCCTGTGGTGGGCCGACCACCAAGAGGAACTGAATCAACGCTGGAGCGCCTGGTTGGCCAAATAGTGGCTTCGCGTTGGGGGATGGGGCGTGGTTGTGGCGGTTGAGACGATGAACCTGGCGGAGCAGTTCAAACGCTCCGGCAAGAATGCACGGCGGGGGACATTCCTTCTCGTGCTGCCGTTGCTCGCGTTTTTGACCATCACGTTCTTCCTGCCGATCTTCAATATGCTGAACCGCAGCATCGAGGACCGGACCGTTGCCGACCTGCTGCCGCGCTCGGCCGATGCGCTCAGGTCTTGGAACGGCAAGGGGCGGCCGCCGTTTAGTGCGATCGCGGCCCTCGCCGACGATTTGGCGCGGGCGCAACACGAAGGCACGATCGGCAAGATTGCGACGCGGCTCAACTTCGAGCGGCCCGGAATGCGCTCGCTGTTGATGAAGACGGCGCGCGAAGCCTCGACGTTCGAGCCGCCCTACGCGCAGGCGTTCAACGCCGTCGACATACGGTGGAGCGATCCCGAAGTTTGGGGTGCGCTTCGACATGCCAGCGCGACCTACACCTCCGGCTATTACATCGCCGCCTTCGACGAAACGCGGAAGGCGGACGGCACGCGCATTCCGCGGGCCGAGGAGGAGCAGGTCTATGTGATGCTGTTCCAACGGACGCTGTGGGTGGCGTTCCTGGTCACCACGCTTTGCTTTGTGCTGGGCTATCCGCTCGCGTATTTCATTTCGCGGCAGGAGGAGAAGACGCGGCATCTGCTGCTCATCCTCGTGTTGCTGCCGTTTTGGACGTCGCTGCTTGTGCGCACGACGTCGTGGATTGCGCTGTTGCAGACGAACGGCATCGTGAACGACGCGATCGCGTTCTTCGCCGGTGATGGCGCGCGGCTTGAACTCATGCACAACATGACCGGTACGCTGATTGCGATGACGCACATCCTGCTGCCGTTCATGATCCTACCGACCTATAGCGTGATGCTCTCGGTCCCGCCTTCGCTGACGCGGGCGGCGATTTCGCTAGGCGCCCCGCCGTGGACGGCGTTCTGGCGCGTTTATTTCCCGATGACGTTGCCGGGCGCGGCGGCGGGTGGATTGCTCGTCTTCATTTTGGCGCTTGGCTACTACATCACGCCGACGCTGGTCGGCGGGCGCACGGGGCAGCTGATCTCGAACATGATCCAGTTTCATATGCAGACGTCGCTGAACTGGGGTTTGGCGGCGGCGTTGGGTGGCGTTCTGCTGTTGATCGTGACGGTGCTCTACATCATCTACGCGCGCGTCATTGGGCTCAATCGCTTGAGGCTCGGGTAAGCCATGGCCGAGCCCCTTCATCAGACGCCCCAAGATAAAGCCGAGCGCTTTCTGTCGCGCGGGTATGCCTATCTCGTGCTCGCGTTTCTGGTCGCGCCGCTGATCGTGATCATACCGCTCTCGTTCAACGCGGAACCCTACTTCACGTTCACCAGCAAAATGCTGTCGTTGGACCCTGCCGGGTTCTCGCTGCGCTGGTACCGCGACATCATCGATAATCCGCAGTGGCTGGAAGCGATCGGCAACAGCGTGGTCATTGCGCTGGCATCGACGATTTTGGCGACCATATTGGGTACGCTGGCCGCGGTCGGGCTTGCGCGCTCGAACATGCCGTTCCGCGATTTCTTCATGGCGCTTTTGATTTCGCCGTTGGTCGTGCCGATCGTGATCGCGGCGGCGGGGATGTATTTCTTCTATTCAAGCGTGGGCCTCGCGCAAACGCATCTCGGCATTATCTTGGCGCACACGACCTTGGGAGTTCCTTTCGTCGTGATCACCATGACCGCGACACTGTCGGGCTTCGACCGCAATCTCATCAAGGCGGCGGGCAGTCTTGGTGCCGATCCGATTACGGCGTTTTTTCGCGTGACGCTGCCGCTGGTCGCACCCGGCATGATCTCGGGCGCGCTGTTTGCTTTTGCTGCGTCGTTCGACGAGGTCGTGACCGTACTGTTTCTCGGCGGGCCCGATCAGCGCACGATCCCGCGCCAGATGTGGTCGGGTATCCGCGAGCAGATCAGCCCCACGATCCTCGCGGTCGCGACGCTGCTCATTCTCTTTTCGTGTCTGCTGCTGCT
>JANLXP010000172.1:0-6826 GCA_031365165.1 Alphaproteobacteria bacterium | reverse complement strand
CGACCTCGACCCCCTGCGCAGCCATCCGCGTTTTCAGGCGGTGATGGAGCGCGCGCGGGCGCGGTTGACATAAGCAGTCGGAAGGATTCCGACTTCTGTTTCCTGTCACAGGCGCTATGCTTCTGCGCGAACGAACTCTCGGAGATACGACGATGAAGCTCGAAGGCGGATGTTATTGCAAAGCGCTGCGCTACACGGCCGAGGGCGAGCCGATGATGATGGCGCAGTGCCATTGCCGCGAGTGCCAATACATGACCGGCGGTTCGCCGAACGTCTTCATCGCGATGCCGATCCCGACTTTCAAATACACGAAGGGCACGCCGAAACAGTTCTCACGCAAAGACCTCGACCGGCCGGTGACGCGCGAGTTCTGCGCCGAGTGCGGCACGCACATCGTGACGCGCCCGCAGGGCTTTCCGGCGGTGATCCTGAAAGTGGGCACGCTCGACGATCCGAAAGTGTTCGCACCGAACCTCGCGATCTACACGAGCGACACGCAACCGTTCCACCGGATACCGGAGGGGATCCCGACGTTCGAGAAGTTGCCGGGGTGAGCAATTGAGATTGTAGCGGGATGTCCGAACGAGTTGCTTGCACGAAATGCAGCACGCTCATCTTGCAATCAACGGGAGCGGAGACCGGGGGAGTCTGCATTCCATGTCAACGTGGGTATCGCCACCAGATTGAGGAATCGAAACTTCGGCAGCTCGTGGAAAAGAAGTACGAGCAAAGTCCCGCGCGGAAACACTGGCTCTGGCTTGTCGAGCATGTCCATGGCGCACCAGATGGATATGAAAGCCTTTCCGCTCCAAATCAGTCCTTCTTCGCTGTCGGGGTTCTCGAGCATGACGTCTATAGGGGCGGTTTCGAATCTTACTTCTTCAATAGTTCAGCCAACCACTATGTCCGGGCAGTGAACACGCTGATGGAGGTGGGTGCCACGAGTGCGCTTCGCCTCGTGATCGATGCGAAGGAAGCTCTCTTCGGATCTGGTCCTCTTCCTGCGTCTAATCACGCCCGGCGCGCGCATTTGCAGACCCATCACGATCCGACAGCTCGTGCGCAGAAGCTGGCTGCCATTGATGCCTTGTTCTGGAAGGACCCAGACGAACTGCAAAGGAAGATGGAGGCTTTTGCCGAGCGACATAAACTGCGGCGCCCTTTTGACGACTGATCGGCGACGTGCCCATACTGCCTCATCGCGACATTGAGGCCTCCCCATGAAGTTCGGTGTGTTCTACGAGATGCAGTTGCCCAAGCCTTGGGCTGCGGGTGATGAGCGGCGGTTGTTTCATGAGGCGCTGGCGCAGGTCGAGCTCGCGGATCGGTTGGGCTACGATTATGCGTGGGAGGTCGAGCATCATTTTCTCGACGAGTACTCGCATTCTTCAGCGCCCGAGGTTTTTCTTGCGGCGGCTGCTGCGCGGACGAAGCGGATTCGGTTGGGGCATGGCATCCGGCAGGTGATCCCGAATTACAATCATCCGGCGCGGACGGCCGAGGCGCTCTCGACGCTCGACATTATGTCGGATGGGCGGGTCGATTTTGGGATCGGCGAGGGGGCGACGCGGTTGGAGCTTGGCGGGTTCTTTATTCCGGCCAAAGAAAAGCGCGCGATGGCGATCGAGGCGGGCGAGCAGATCGCCAACATGATGGTGATGGATCCTTACCCGGGGTTCGAGGGCAAGTATTTCAAGATGCCGTGCCGCAACGTGCTGCCGAAGCCGGTGCAAGCCCCCCATCCGCCGATGTGGATGGCGTGCACGAACAGGGACACGATCAAGGTTGCGGCGTCGCTGGGCGTCGGGGCTTTGGCGTTCGCGTTCGTCAATCCGGAGGAGGCGCGTGCGTGGGCCGACATCTATTACGGCATCATCGCGTCGGATCAGTGCGTTCCGATCGGGCATAGCGTGAACGCGAACATCGCGATGGTGTCGTCGTTCTCGATCCATCACGACCGGGCGGAGGCGATTAGGCGTGGTCACGAGGGGTTCGAGTTTTTCGGCTATGCGCTGAACGCGCTCGTCGCGCGCGACACGGTGCCGGGGCGCACGAATTTGTGGGGCGAATATCTGGCGCTGCGCGGTAACCGGACGGAGGAGTTGGCGGCGGCTGCGAACCGCGCGCCTGCGGGTGCCGGTATCGGGACGCCGGAGGATATGCGCCTGCACTTGCGCGCGTTCCAAGAGTCCGGCGTCGATCAGGTGATCTTCATGCAGCAGGCGGGCCGCAACAAGCACGAGCACATCTGCGCGTCGCTGGAGCTGTTCGCCGGCGAGGTGATGGGCGAGTTCAAGCGTGAGGCTGCCGAGCGTGAGGCGGCGAAGGCTGCACGGCTTAAGCCCGCGATCGAAGCGGCGCTCGCGCGCAAGCCGCGGATGAAGCCGCTCGCCGATCACGAGATCCCGGTGGTGCGGGCCTCCGTCGCGCAGGCACAGGTGAATCGCTGAGTAAGAGCGGGCGGGACGCCCGCGGTCCCAGGGAAGAAAAAAGGGGCGCCATGAGGCGCCCCTTTCGCATTCAATTGCTGCTTGCTCTTACCAGATGTGTACGCGGTTTTCCGGCTTGAGGTAGAGCTTGTCGCCTTCCTTCACGCCGAATGCGTCGTACCAAGCGTCGACGTTGCGCACGACGCCGTTGCAGCGATACTGCGCGGGTGAGTGTTCGTTGCTCGTCACCTGGTTGCGGAGTGCGGCTTCGCGCTGGTTCGAGCGCCAGACTTGGCACCAGCCCAGGAACACACGCTGTTCCGGCGTGAAGCCGTCGAGCGTGGGTGCGGTCTTGCCTTTAAGCGACAGTTTATAGGCGTGCAGGCCCACGGTCAGGCCGCCGAGGTCGCCGATGTTTTCACCGGACGTGTTTTCACCCTTCACGAACAGGCCCGGCAGCGGTTCGAACTGCGAGTACTGTGCGGCCAGCGCCTTCACCTTCACAGCGAAGTGGTCCTCATCTTCCTTCTTCCACCAGGCGTGCAGGACGCCGTTTTCGTCCGACTTTGCACCTTGGTCGTCGTAGCCGTGGCCCATTTCGTGACCGATCACGCCACCGATCGCGCCATAGTTGACGGCGGGGTCAGCGTTCGGATCGAAGAACGGCGCCTGCAGAATCGCGGCCGGGAACACGATCTCGTTCCACGTCGGATTGTAGTAGGCGTTCACCGTTTGCGGTGCCATGCCCCATTCGTCCTTGTCGGTCTTTTGGTTCATGCGGACGACTTGGCGCTGCCAGTCCCAGACTTGAGCGCGCTTGCGGTTGCCCAATGGATCGCCGGCCTTCACGTCGAGCTTAGAGTAGTCGCGCCAACGGTCTGGATAACCGATCTTGATGCGCACCTTCTCGGCCTTGCGCATGGCGGCTTGGCGCGTCTCGGGTGACATCCACTCAAGGCTCGCGATGCGCTCGCGGTAGGATGCGAGCAGGTTGTCGACGATCTTGCGCACTTCCGCCTTCGCTTGCGGCGTGAAGTGACGCTTCACGTAGATCTGCCCGACCGCTTCACCCATCGGCGCCAGGAACGGGGCGCCGGACAATGCCGTCGTGGCGCGCTTCCAGCGCTCGCGCTTTTGCGGCTGGCCCGTCAACATGGTGCCGTTGAATGCAAACGACGCGTCGTCGAAGGCGGTCGGCATTATATCGGCCTGGCCGTTCACGTAGTGGAACGTCAGATAGGCGCGCCAGGTGTCGAGCGGTGTCGCGCGGAACAATTTCGCCAATGCCACGACCGGTTCGGGCGAGGCGACGACGAAGAAGTCTTGGTTCTGCAAGCCGCCGGCCGCGAAGCCTGCGTCCCACGGGAACTCCGGCGCGAACGCCTTCAGTTCGGCGCGGCTCTTCGCGTTGTAGTTCGCGTCGCGGTCGCGCAGCTTTTCATCCGGCCACTGAATCTCGGCGATCTTGGTTTCGAGATCCATGATCTTGGCCGCCGACGCCGCGGCGTCCGCGTACTTCACCATGCCCAACATCTTTTCGATGTAGGCTTTGTAGGCGGCACGCGTTTCGGCAAATTTTTGATCTGGCTTCAGATAGTAGTCGCGGTCCGGCATGCCGAGACCCGCCTGCGCGACGTTGATCGTGTAGCGGTCCGGGTTTTTCTCGTCGAGGCCGATACCCCAACCGATCGGCGAGTTCGAAGGTATCCCCGGCTCGCCCGCAAAGGCCGCAATGTCTTCGTACGACTTCAATGCGGCGATACGCGCGAGGTCGGCTTCGAACGGCTTCAAGCCGGCGGCGTCGATCGCGGCGGTGTCGAGGTAGCTGTTGTAGTAGTCGGCGACCTTCTGCTCGATCGATCCAGGCGGGTTCGATTTGTGTGCGATTTCCTCGACGATGTTCTTGACGTCGGCTTCCGATTTCGCCGCGAGGATTTGGAACGAGCCCCAGCTCGAGCGGTCGGCCGGGATTTGCGTGTTCTTCATCCAGGTGCCGCCGGCATAGTGGAAGAAGTCGTCACCGGGCTTCACGGTCTTGTCCATCGCGGCGAGGTCGAAGCCCCAGTTGCCGATCGCGGGTTTGCCCGTCGCGGCGTTCAGTGCGAGCACGCCGGCCGACAGAGCGGTACCGGCCATAGCCAGAACGGCCACAGTCTTTTTGATGTTCATGGAAGAATCCTGTCCCCTTTGGAGAGGGGCCCGTTGTCGTCGAAGAACGGCGTCGGACGCAACGGCTTCGGCGGCGGTTTTGGTTCACGATGCTGCGATTTTCCCCAAGGGACGGCGATGCCGCAGGCGCCCCTGGGAGCTTGGAAATCGCCTGGTTTCTGGTACGAATCCGAAACAAGCACAGGCCCAAGCGAAACAATCGTCTAAGGGCCGCTATATTCGGGGGAGCCAAACGTGGTTCGGATCATCGGCTTTGTATTGGTGTTGGTGCTTATTCTGGGCGCCGCCCTCGGTTTCTATTGGTACGCCGCACGCGAAGGCTGGTTTGGCGAAGAGCGCGACGCCGGTGTCATCCACGGCAAACAGATTCCCGCCGAGGTTGTTGCTGCACGCGCGCAGGCAACGCGTGCGGTTGCGCCGGAAGATTCGAACGATCAAATCCTGTTCGGCGATTTGCACGTGCACACAACATTCTCGGCCGACGCCTTCCAGTTCTCGCTGCCGATCATGGGCGGGCCGGGCGTGCATCCGGTGGCCGATGCTTGCGACTTTGCGCGCTACTGTTCGGCGCTCGACTTCTGGTCGATCACTGATCACGCGGAGACGGTTACGCCGCTTCGCTGGCAGCGCACGAAGGATTCAATCCGCGCTTGCCAAAAGATCGCGGGCGACGGGCCAAACCCGGATCTCGTGTCGTTCATCGGGTTCGAGTGGACGCAGGTCGGACGGACGCCTGCGGAGCATTTCGGGCACAAGAACGTCATCTTCAAGGATCTGGACGATTCGAAGGTTTCGCCACGCGCGATTGCGGCCGGCGGCATTGCGACGTCGGCCCTCAAGTCGGGGAACGGGCTTCCGCCGATCGTGTCGTTGCTCGATTTCCAAAACCGGCAAGTCTATTTCGACTTCAACAAATTCTTACGGCTGACGCAGGCGGTACCGGATTGCGACGCCAAGACGTCGTCGGATCAGCTGTCGAAGGCGTGCTACGAAGAGGCGCTGACGCCTGAGGATTTGATCCGCAAGCTTGTCGACGAACAAAAGCTGCAACCGCTTATCATCCCGCATGGTTCGACGTGGGGCTTTTACACGCCGCCGGGCACGACGTGGGACAAGTCGCTGGTCGCGAAAGAGCGGCCCGGCTATTTCCGGTTGGTCGAGATTTATTCCGGACACGGCAACTCGGAAGAGTATCGGCCGTGGAAGGACGTGGTGATGAACCCGGACGGGAAGTCGGCCACCTGTCCGCAACCAACCGACACTTACCTGCCGAGCTGTTGGCGCGCGGGTGAGATCATTCGCGACCGTTGCTTGAAGGCGGGCACGGCGGCTGCAGAGTGCGAGAAGCGCGCCGCGCAAGCGCGCGACGACTCCGCCAATATGGGCGTCGCTGGGCATTTGGCGATCAGCGGCGAGACCCCTGAAGACTGGCTCGATTCCGGCCAGTGCACGGATTGCTTCATGCCGCCGTTCAATCATCGCGCCGGCAACGCGGTGCAGGCGGCGCTCGCGACATCGAACTTCGACGATCCGTCGGGCAAGGCGACGCGTTTTGAGTGGGGCTTTATCGGCTCGTCGGACAATCACAAAGCGCGGCCGGGAACGGGCTACAAAGCTGTGGCGCGGCGCGAGAATACGGAAACAGGCGGCCCGATTAGCGAGTTTTGGCGCAACCAGTTGGCGCCGAAGGCGGGCGAGCCGCTACCGCAATCGAAGCGGCTGTCGGCTGCGGAGCTTACGACGCTGGCGGGCTTCCAGCTGACGGAGTTCGAGCGGCAGTCGTCGTTCTGGCTGGCGGGCGGACTTGCGGCCGTGCATGCGAGTGAACGGTCGCGTGATGCGATTTGGGATTCGCTGCAGCGGCGCGAGGTCTATGCGACGTCGGGTCCGCGCATTCTGCTTTGGTTCAATGCCATCGACGCGCAAGGCAACAAGATCGCGATGGGCGGACGGACGGCCACGGAAACGGCGCCGACGTTTGAAGTGCGTGCGGTTGGTGCGTTCAAGCAGAAGCCGGGCTGCCCCGACTTCGAAAAGGCAGGCCTCGACGAGAAGCGCCTGAAAACACTGTGCTCGGGCGAGTGCTATAATCCCTCCGACGAGCGGCGGAAGATCAAGCGCATCGAAGTCGTGAAGATTCGTCCGCAGGCAAAGGCTGGCGAAGATCTCTCGCAGCTGATCGAGGACCGTTACCTGGTGCACACGTGCAAGGCGGATGCGAATGGCGG
>JANLXP010000146.1:0-4128 GCA_031365165.1 Alphaproteobacteria bacterium | reverse complement strand
TGACCTCGTCGGCGCCGTAATCGGCGGCGAGGCGTTCGAGACCCAGCTTCACGCGGTCCGGTGTGCCTGTGATCCCGCGTTGTGCGATGCCGCGGATCAACACCTGGTCTTCGTGCGTGTACGGATAGGCCATCGCCTCCTCCGGCGAAGGGAAAGGTCCCGCCTGATTTCGCAACAGCTGCATCACCCAGAGGTTTCGCGTGGCGCAGAGGCGTTCGGCTTCGTCCTCAGTCTCGGCGGCGAGCGCGAAGACGGCAACACTGACGCGGGGCTTGTCGCCTTCGCGGTGCGGTTTGAATTGTTTGCGGTAGAGCTCGGCCGCTTCCACGCCGCTGCCATCGGGCGTGATGAACTGCGCGAAGGCGAGGGGCAGACCGAGTTCCGCCGCATAGACGGCGCCGTTGAGGCTGGAGGCCAGCATCCACATCTCGGGCATGCCAGGTCCGCGCGGCGAGGCGTGGACGCTGCGGTAGGCGTGGCCCGCCGGCCATTCGGTGAGGCCAGCCGCTTCTTCGAGGTAATGGCGTAGCAGCGCTGCCTGTTGCGGGAAGACGCCGATGTCCCAGGCTTGTGGCCCCGGCTGTAGCGCGACGCTCGTGCGGCCGTCGGAGCCCGGTGCGCGGCCGAAGGCGAGATCGATGCGGCCGGGGGTCAGCGTCTCCAGCATGCGGAAGTTCTCCGCGACCTTCAGCGGGCTGTAGTGCGGCAGCATGATGCCGCCGGCGCCGACGCGGATGGTGCTCGTCTCGGCCGCCACGCGGGCGATCAGGACCTCCGGCGTCGAGCCTGCGAAGGAGCTGGTGTTGTGGTGCTCTGCCAGCCAGTAGCGTGCGTAGCCGAGGCGCTCGCAGGCTTTGGCGAGTTGGATGGTCTCGCGGACGGCATCGGCAGCCGTGCCGCCTTTGCGGATCGGCGATTGGTCGAGGACGCTGAGGATCATGACGCCACCTTAGCGCAGGTGGCGTTGCGGATCACGCGGCGGTGGAGGCGCGGCGCCCTGCGAGGAGGCTGGTGGCGAGCCCGATCAGCGTCACGAGGAAAAGGATTGCGATGATGAACGTCAGGACGGGCTCTTCGGTGGCACCGTTTGCGTTGGCGAGGCTCAGCGGCACGCCGGTCTTGGCGAGTTCGTCGAGATGGCCGAACAGCGACATGTAGAACATGGCGGCGGTGAAGCCCCAGCCCGCGGTCAGGATGGGCAAGCCGCGATCGCTCGGCGTCCATAGGATGGCGATCGCGCCCGCCTGCAGTAGCGCGACAGCGATGTAGTCGACCACCCAGAACGGCCACCATTGGATCTCGCCGCTGTTGCGCAAGACCTCAGCCACCGCGAGGAAGGTTCCGAAGCCGAGCGCGAGCCAGGCCGAGAATTGTTTCATGCCCCTTGCGGTTTCGTACGAACCGCCCCCAGTGCGATCAGACGCTCGATCGCTGCTTCATCATATCCGGCTTCGCGCAACACTGCGCGGTTATCCTGACCGAAATCCGGCGGGGTGTGACGCGTGGACGATGGGGTGCGGGACATTTTCACCGGTGAGGCGACTCCGCGATAGCCGTTTCGCTCGACAAGCATGCCGCGCGCGGTAGTTTGCTCATCCGTCAGCACTTCTTCGATCGTGTTCAAGGGACCTGCGGGGACGCCGGCGTTGAGCAGTTCCATCGTGGTTCCGACTCCGTCGCGCTGGCTCAGTGCTTCGGTGATGAGTGCGGTGAGTGCGGGGCGGTTCGTGTTGCGGTCGGCGTTCGTTTTGAAGCGCGGATCGTCGGCCACGTGCGGGATGCCGAGGACGGCCATCGCCTTCTTAAATTGCGCATCGTTGCCGACGCCCAGCAAGATCGGGCGTGTTGCCGTCGGGAAGAGGTCATAAGGCGTCAGGTTCGGGTGCGCGTTGCCGAGCAGCTTCGGCAGCTTCCCGCCCATCAACCAGTTGCCGGAATGCGGATGCAGGATGGAGAGGCCCGCGTCGTAGAGCGCGACTTCTACGAATTGTCCTTTGCCTGAGCGGTGGCGTTCGTTGAGCGCGAGCAGGACGCCGATCGTCAGGTTCATGCCGGTTGTCATATCGACCATCGGCACGCCGAGTTTGACCGGCCCCGACTCCGGCGCACCGTTGCAGTTCGGCAGGCTCACCATCGTTTGCACGCAGGCGTCATAGCCCGGCATGCCACCCATCGGACCTTCCGCACCGAAGCCGGTCACGCGCGCGTGGATCAGTCGCGGGAAGCGCGCGGCCAGTGCGTCGTAGCCCATGCCCCAACGCTCCATCGTGCCGAGCTTGAAGTTTTCGACCACGATGTCCGCGTCTTCGAGAAGCTTCCAGACGACCTCGCGTGCTTCCGGTGTGTTGAGGTCGAGCGCGATGCCGCGTTTGTTGCGATTGATATTGACGTAATAGGCGGACGGTCCGCGCTCGTCGCCATCGCCCCGAAACGGCGGGCCCCACTCGCGCGTCTCGTCGCCGAGCGGCGGCTCGACCTTGACGATATCCGCGCCGTGGTCGCCGAGGATCTGCGTGGCGTAGGGACCCGCGAGCACGCGGGAGAGGTCAACGATTTTGACGCCGGCGAGCGCGCCTGTGTTGGGTGTCATATGATGCTCCGTTCGCGCGGTGCATAGCATGAGTTCGGCGAAGGCGAGACGACATGTCTCGCCCTCTGCCGATGGCCGTTACTCCCACAGCTTCATGCCGATCCAGCCGTAGGACCACATGTAGGCCGCGAACGCGAGGACGCTGAGGCTTGAGAGCCAGGCGAGCCCGCGGACGAACACGTTGGCGTCTGCCGCGCCCATTGCGGTGCGCAGGAGCGACAGCGTACCGAGCGCCGGCACGGCGAGCGTCAGGCCGTAGATCGACCAGGCGAGCGGGCTTGGTTTGCCCACGGTCTCCAAGTCGCCTGCGCTGAGTGCGAAGAGCGTCGTGACTGCGAGGACGAGTGTGGAGACGACCGCAAGCCACGGCAGTAAGCGGATCGTGACGCCGCCGCGTTCGGCGAGACGGCCCATGAAGGCGCTGGGGATCCAGAGCAGCATGTACAGCACGCTGAAGCCTGCTGCGAGCGCGAACGCTGCGCCGCCCGCGAGCTTTGCTGCGATCTCCCATAGCGGCAATTTTCTGTTCGCGCCGGTTGCCGTGAACATCTGCACACCTTTGGGGTTGCGGACGAAAACGAAGTTGGGCGCGGCGCTATCCATTTTTTGGAAGACGTTCTTGCCGACATGAATGCGTTTGGTGTCGTTGAAGATCAGTAAGCCGTTTTCGGCTTTCGCCGTTTGCCAGCTGGCGAGGCTTTCGAGGATTGCGAGCTGCTGTTGGCGCGGCGTGATCGTTTGGTAGTAGCCGACCCATTCCTCGAGATCTGCCGCCGCTATCGGTTGAGCCACCGGCTTCGACTCCGGCAGCGTACGCTCGAGATACTCGCGGATCTGGTCGCCGGCCTTAAGGACTTCGATGGTGCCCAAATTCGCCATCACGACGAAACCTGCGCCCAGGCCGGGTGCGTATTCGTATTTGGAGACGAACCCGTCGATGCCGCCGTCGTGGCCGAAGAAGATGCCCCTCTTGCCCGGGTACATCAGATTGCCGAGGCCGTAGCCGTATCGGAGGCCTGCGCGCACGCCGTCGGTCGTCTCCGGCCGCTCGATGCGCTCGACTGAGGCGGTTCTCAGATACGTATGCGTGTCCAGCGTGCCGCGGCCGAGCATCAGCAGCGGAAGTTTGGCCAAATCCTTTGACGTGACGTTCAGCGAGCCGGACGGGCGCGCCAGGATTTCGACGAACGGTTCTTCTTTGCCTTCGGCGTTTGCGTAGCTCTTCGCAATTCGGTCTGAGATTTGCGGCTCGCGCGTCCAGTAGGCGCTTTCCATGGAGAGCGGGCCCGTGATGCGCGCGGCGATGAATTCGGGGAACGATTGGCCGCTGACTTTTTCGATGATGCGGCCTGCGATCACAGGTCCAGAGTTGCAGTAGGACATGCGCGTGCCGGGTTTCCAGCGGCTCTTGTACGGGCCATAGGCTTCGACCGCCTTCGACAGCGGTACGTCCTTGCCTGCCAAGAAATAATGGTGGAAGCCGATGTCATCGAAGCCGCTCGTGTGTTCGAGCAGGTGGACGAGGCGGATCGGGTTGG
>JANLXP010000621.1:0-7010 GCA_031365165.1 Alphaproteobacteria bacterium | reverse complement strand
GCTCGATTGCGTCGATGGGCCCGAAGCAGATTCGCCCTACCCTATGCCGCCGAAGACACGGCCCTTCTTGCAGGAGGTTTCGACCGCGCCCGGGCGGTTGCGGATCGCGTTCACCGACGAGACGCCGAGCGGCAAGCCGATCGAACCGGAAATTGCGGCTCTCTTGCGCGCGACCGCGAAGCAGCTTGAGGCGCTTGGCCACCACGTCGAGGAGCGCGGCCTTGGCATCAATTATCGCAAGCTCTACGCGGCCAGCAGTGCGGTCTTGGGTGCAAACTTTGCGAACTCCATGCGCGAGCGCGTCGCGCGGATTGGGCGGGAGCCCGCGCCGAACGAGCTCGAGGCGCTGACCTGGCGCAACTGGAAGGGCGGCGAGAAAATTTCCGGCGCCGATGCCATGCGCGGGTGGCAGACGCTGAAGGCGATGACGCGCGATATATTCCGCGTGTTCACGACGATCGACGTTTTGCTCACGCCGGTGCTTTCGACGTCGGTGCCGAAGGTGGGCTTCATCGATCCCGTGCGCCTTGAGCCGCGCGATGTCGACCAGCGCCAGGCGCAGACATTCGGTTTCACACCGCCGTTCAACATGACGGGCCAACCATCGCTGTCGCTGCCGCTGGCCCAGTCCGCGAACGGGCTTCCGGCCGGCATGATGTTCACCGCCAAGTGGGGCGACGAGGCGACGCTCTATCGCCTCGCCGGCCAACTCGAGCAGGCGCATCCGTGGATCGCCCGCAAGCCCGGCGTTTGGAACTAGGGTTCGCCGGGGAAGCTTTCGACGAATTGGATCGAGACGTCGGGGAAGGAGTCGACGTATTCGATGGTGAAGTCGGGGAAGCTCGTCACCCACATCCATTTGCCGCACGCGTCGGGGAAGCTTTTCACGACCTGGACCATTAGGTCGGGGAAGCTCGACACGCGTTGGACGCGGAAGTCGGGGAAGCTTTTGACGACCTGAACTTTGCCAAACAACTGTTTGCCGTTCAGCGTGCAGGCGGTGAGCTTGGTTCCGGCGGTTGCGGGACCGAGGGCGGCGGCAATGGCTGCCAGCAACGCGAATTTGATCGCCGCTCTCCAGGTGTTCATTTTGCCGCCCTACCGTTTCATGCCTCGAGCGTATAGCAATACCGGCCTCATGACCAAGAACACCCCCGCCCCTGCCCCGCCGCCCGACGAGAGCGGTGTGCGTGCGGCCGTTGCGCGCGCGGAGAGGGCTTGGAACGCCGCCAACGCCGCGGCGTTTGCCGCGTGCATGGCAGAGGACGTCGACGTCGTCGGTCTGCTTGGCGAGCGGTATCACGGGCGCGATGTGGTGGAGCTTGGACACCGGCATATTTTCGAGACGATTTATCGGGACTCCAGAGTTGCGTATGCGATCGAACAGTTGCGATTTTTGCGCGCCGATGTGGCGAGCGTGATTTTGCATCAGAAAATGCGCTCTCACCTCGCGGCGCACGTCGTGATATCGACCGCGCGCCAGCGCCAGATTTCGGACGAGATGCACGAGAGCGAGGCGCGCGCGACGCTGACGCTGGTTCGCGAGGGCCGGTCGTGGTTGATCGCGTCGTTTCACAACACCGCTGTTGCCTCCACCGTGACGGGGCGGCCATGACGAAGCCTATTCACGTCGTCGGTGGGGGCTTGGCCGGGAGCGAAGCCGCTTGGCAGATCGCGCGGGCCGGCGTGCCGGTCGTGCTGCACGAAATGCGGCCGGTGAAGATGACGGCGGCGCACACCGGCGAGAGCTTGGCCGAGCTCGTGTGCTCGAACTCGTTTCGCTCCGACGACTGGGAGAACAACGCCGTCGGTTTGCTGCACGAAGAAATGCGCCGCGCGGGCTCGCTGATCATGAAGGCCGGCGATGCGCATAAGGTGCCGGCGGGTGGTGCGCTGGCCGTCGATCGCGTCGGCTTTTCGGCGGCGGTTCAGGCGGCGCTTGAGGCCGAGCCGCTGGTCACGATCGAGCGGGCGGAAGTTGCGGGTTTGCCGCCGGACGATTGGGACAGCGTTATCATCGCGACTGGGCCGCTCACCTCTTCAGCGTTGGCGACAGCCGTCGGTCAGCTGACCGGTGAGGACTCGCTCGCCTTTTTCGATGCGATTGCGCCGATCGTGAATAAGGAATCTATCGATCTTTCCCGTGCGTGGTTCCAATCGCGTTACGACAAGGGCGACGGGGCAGATTACATCAACTGCCCGATGGATGAGGCCCAGTATCGCGCGTTCGTGGCAGAGCTGATCGCGGGCGAGAAGAACGACTTCAAAGACTGGGAGAAGGACACGCCCTATTTCGAGGCGTGCCTGCCGATCGAGGTGATGGCGGAGCGCGGGGCCGAGACGCTGCGCTTCGGGCCGATGAAGCCCGTGGGTCTCACCAATCCGCATACGGGGGGCCGCGCCTATGCCGTTGTGCAGCTTCGCCAGGACAACGCGCTCGGCACGCTTTACAACATGGTCGGCTTTCAGACGAAGTTGAAGCACGGCGCGCAAACGCGGATATTCAAAACGATCCCGGGCCTTGAGGACGCGCAGTTTGCGCGGCTCGGCGGTTTGCACCGGAACACGTTCATCAACTCGCCGAAGCTGCTCGACGAGAGGCTGCGGCTGAAGCAGATGCCGCGTCTGCGCTTTGCGGGGCAGATGACGGGCGTTGAGGGTTATGTGGAGAGTGCCGCGATCGGCCTTCTCGCCGGCCGTTTCGCCGCGGCCGAACGGCGGGGCGATAGCATGGTGTCTCCGCCACGGACGACCGCGCTTGGTGCGCTGCTCGCGCACATCACCGGCGGCGCCGATGCAAAGACGTTTCAGCCGATGAACATCAATTACGGTCTGCTGCCGGAGTTGCCGCCGCCGCCCGGCGTGAAGGGCCGCGACCGCGGCCGCGCGAAGAAACAGCTGATGTCGCGCCGCGCGATCGCCGATGTGGACGCGTGGCTCGGGCGCGATCACGAGGCGGCCGCCGAGTAGATTGACACCGCGGATTTCGTCGGCTTTCCAGCCTGCACGTTTTGGTTGCAGCGAAATGACGAAAAACGAATCCGTCTGATGCGTATGCACGGCTGAGTTCTGCGGTTTTATCCGTCTGGAATCCGTTCGGAATCCGTTTGCGATCCGTATGGTGCGCCAAGGGCTCGAACCTCACATTTCCGCTGTTTGGTCTCGCGACGCAGCACAACCACGACGCGAGCGTGCAGGCTCGCGCAGACGTCGGATCAAGGTTTCATCAGGTTCAAGTCGCAGCCGCGCACAGTTAAACAGGTGCGGGAATGCACGCCATTTGGGCGCGCTGAATTGAGAACATATATAGAACTGTTTAGGCCCAAAAGTCAAGAGAATGTTCAATATGTCCCCGTGATTCAAGGGGCAACAGCGCGCCTGCCGTCGGCCGTCATGGCAGGGTGTGAGCCACGCGCCGCGCCGTCGTCACGGTCGGCTCTGGTCAAATAATCACCCTTTTGTGCTTTTGGCGCGCCACATCTTTGCTTGGTGGCGCGCAATACTGATGCGGTGAGCCGGGGGGCTTGCTGGGCAGCATAAGGCGTGGGGGCGTCGCATGCGGTGGTATCGCAAAGCGCAAATTGCGTTGTTTGGGGTGTTCGCGGTCATCTTGCTGACGCTCGCGTGGGCTGTGTTGCCCGTGACGGAGCTCAGCGTCGGCGGCCAGACGACGTTTGTGTTCGACCGCGTGATCTATACGGCGGTCGCGCTGGTGCTTGCAGGCCTGCTCGCGGCCGCCGTAGGCGGCGAAAGTGACTTCAACGAAGCGCTGCGCAGCAAGGGGATCGCCTCGGTCGAGAGCTTCGATGCGAACAAAGCACTGATGAATTGGATGCGGATCGGCGCGATCGCGTTTCTTCTCGCGCCCTTCGTGCTGCTCGCGATTGAGAGCGAAGGACACCTGAAGCCGCTGACCGATTTGTACGCGCTGCTTGGCCTGAACACGAATAGCCAGAGCGCCGGTGTCTTTGCGTTGCTCTACAACTCTGTCTACGGATTGTGCGTCACGTTGCTTGCGATCGACTTCTTTCTCACGCCACTGTCGGCGCAAATCATGCGCAACGAAACTTCGTTTGCGACGAAAGACAAGCTCGCCAACTACGCTGCCGATATCTGCGGCCGCTTCCTCGGCGCGATGAAAACGATCGGTGATCAAAATGTGCCAGATCTGCGCGGTGCTGCGCAGGTGTGGACGACGCTCACGGCTTTTACGACCGAAATCGATACGGCCAAGCAATCCGTCACGCTCGCAGCTGCATTCAACACCGAAGAAAAGGAGGCCGTCCTTTCACGCCTCACGGAGTTGCAAGCCGCGATGGAAGAACTCATCGAATTCCCCATGTTCCTGGGACGGTTCGACAGGTCGAATGCGAAAAGCGGCATAAATCATTTCAAACGCGTGGTCGATGAGGACGTTGGAGGCGCGCTGAAGGATCTTCTCACCCGCCTGTCCACCGTGTACAGCGAGTGCAAATTGGAGCCGCCGCTTCTCTCGACGCAGATGTTGGGCAAACTGATCAAGAACATCGAGCAGAGCTGGACGAGGATTTGTAGCGACGCACGCGTGCACTATAGATTGCAGCCCCAGCTAGTCGCCGCTGCGGAGTAGCCATCGGAATTGGAGTTGGGTGATGAGCCGGGTTTGGACTGCGCTTCTCGCGTTCCTCGGTTTTGCGTTGAGCATCAACGCAAGCATCGCCGAGCCCATGCGTTGTCAGGACGCACTCACGGCGACCTCGACCGACGGCGGGCAACAGGTCGATCTTCTGATCAAGAACGACAGCGACGATCCGGTTTTTTTGGTTTGGATCGATCGCGAAGGGGGCAAGCGTCCGTCCGGGCCGATCGCGCCTCACGGGGTGCGGGGCGCGCGGACTTACGTCGGCCATGTCTTCACGTTGCAGTCCGCGAAGGACGAATGCGTTTGCGCGACGCGTATGACGGCGAGGACGCGTTGGACCCACGACAACGGCGCATGCCGAGAGCTCACGATCGCTCCCTACGAGCCGACGGCGAGCTATCACGTGGAGGACATCGAGGGCTGGCGTGTTCTGGTTTCAAGCGCATTCAAGGACCGCCCGGACGAGCGTAAAGCGGCGCTGGATGCGCTTCGCGAAGACCTGGCGAAGATTCGCTATGGACTCATCCCGCGATCCGCCGTCGCTCTGTTGCGCAAGACGAAGATTTGGCTGGAGGCTACCGACGAGGATCGCGCCAGCTATCTTCCTTATCTGGAGTACCTGGTCGTGTCGAACATGAACCCCGACAAGGTCCGGTCGGTGCAGTTCACGGCCCGAAGTCTGGACGCGCGCAAACGGGGACAGCCCGCGGTGGTGCTTCACGAGCTCGCGCACGCGTTCCACGACCAAGCTTTGGGTTACGACGACCCTGAAATCCTGGCGGGCTATTTTCGCGAGTGCGGGGATGCGCAGCTTTACAACGTCGAGCGCACGGAGGGTCGTCCCGAGCGGCACTACGGTCTGAACGACCAGACCGAGTTCTTCGCGGAGTTCACCGAGGCCACGTTCTGGGAAAACGACTATCCGCCGAAGGACCGAGCGGACCTGTTGAAGTTCGACCCATCCATCGCAGCCCTCATTAAGCGGTCCTGGAAGAAGCTTCCCACTGCGAACGTTCACCTGGGCGCGCCGCATCAGGTGTGTCCGACGAAATAGCCTGAGACCGCTTTGCCGATAGTTCCGCGAGCGGACTGCCGCACGTGCGAAAAATCCGGGCGACACGTCCCGAACTACCAGCTGTACACGACAAACTTTCAGAGTGCTGCATTGCCGCGAGCCCTCGTCCCGCTTCGCCAAATGGCTTCGGGGGTCACGCCGCACTGATGCGCCGAATGCGGGGACAGCAGGCGTGTTTCCGCGGATTGCGTCCGATTTCCGTTTGTGGAAAGGGCGCCACGAATTCAATACACTCTAGACAGTCGAACCTCAGCTTGATCGATATGCGGCTGCTTTTCGTCACGATGCTTTGGCCCTTGAGTGCGTTGATCGCGCATGCCGAAGGTGCGCCGCCGGATTTGGGGATTTCGGCTCAGGACCTGTTCGAGAAGGTGGCGCTGATCAGCGTCGAGGGTACGACGCTTCACTATGACGGCTATATAAACGAAGGATCGGTTGCCGAGGTTGAGCGGGCTTTGAAGGGCGCTCCCTTAGGCGCACCGCTTCGTGTGCTCGTGATTCATTCGAGGGGCGGGATCGCAGACTTTGGTATTCCATTCGGCGAGCTTGTACGGGACTGGAAGCTTTCGGTGATCGTCGATCGCGCTTGTATGTCGGCTTGCGCGAACTTTGTCGCGTTGCCAGCCGCTGCGCTTTCAGTACCCAATGGCGCACAGAGTATTCCCAAGCTCATCGCGACAAACTTCGATCACATGGGATGTCCGAGAAGGACCTTGTGCGCCAGCTTGAGAAAGACAAAGCGGTGTACGCCAGGCAAGAGGCCTTGCTTCGGTCGGTCGGCGTCTCGCCGGCGATTCTTGAGGACACCGCGTTTCGTCACGGAACCTCTTCGAAACTCGTGTGGATGTTCACGCGCGACGTGCTCGAACGATGCTACCAGGTCAAGAACATCAAGCAATATCCCGATCTTTTGGTTGATGAGATTGCGGACGGCCGTGCCACAGCCAAAGTGATCAGAGCCTGCCCTTCTTCGGGCGGTTGACCGCTTTTGTGGAGCGACACTCCACGCTTCAGCGTTGCGTCGATGCTAAAAAGGGCGGGCGGGACGCCCCGCCTACGCCACGGCTTCGGCGGGCGAGCAGTTCGCGCACTCGGCCGCCGTAGCTTCAGCGAAGGGGGCCGCGGTCCCAGGGCTAGTGCCTCGCCTTTGGTGCATCTGCGTGTGATAGAACGTGGCTATGGCGAAGATTTTGATGCCGTTGCCGGCGCGCGGTTTCGACCCGACGGAGACTGGAGTGCCTTGGCGTGTGTTGACGGAGCGCGGGCACGATGTCGTGTTCGCGACGCCGGATGGCGAGCTGGGTGCGGCCGATC
>JANLXP010000127.1:0-12904 GCA_031365165.1 Alphaproteobacteria bacterium | reverse complement strand
AGCGGACGCTCTAAACCGCGGTCGAAACTGTTACAGGACAAGGCGCGCGTTCAGCGCGCCTTTTTCTTTGCGCGGACCTAAGCCGCTTGCACAGGCCATGGGCCGACGTAGCGCGATTGCGGCCGGATCAGGCGGCCGCCTGCTTCCTGTTCGCGGATGTGGGCGATCCAGCCTGCGGTGCGGGCGAGGGCGAAGACGGGGGTGAAGGCTTCGCGGGGGATGGCGAGCGCTTCCAGAAGAAGAGCCGTGTAAAACTCCACGTTCGTGTCGAGGCGGCGCTCGGTCTTGTAGTCCTTGAGTGCGCGCAACGCGGCGGCTTCGATGGCTTCGGCGAAAGCGATGCGGTTCGCGCGGCCTTTCAGCTTGGCGACTGCGGCCTTCAGAACGCTCGCGCGCGGGTCGCGCACGCGATAGATGCGATGGCCGAAGCCCATCAAGCGCTCACCACGTTTCAAGGCGCCTGCAATCCATGCGTCCGCGTTCGCTGGGGTGGCGATCGCGTCGAACATGTCGAGCACTGGCCCAGGCGCGCCACCGTGCAGCGGGCCCTTCAGCGCGCAGAGTGCTGCGACCACCGCTGACGGAAGGCCTGCTGCTGTCGAGGCGACGACGCGCGCCGCGAAGGTCGAGGCGTTTAGCCCGTGGTCGATGACGGTGACGAGATAAGTTTCGAAGGCATGGACTTCGTCGGCATCGCCGGGGGCCCCGCGTAGCATGCGCAAGACGTCTGCGGCGTGCGACAAGCCAGGATCGGGCGCAAGCGCCAAGTGGCCGGACGTTAGGCGTGCGGCCATCGCTGCGGCGACGCCGGATGCAGCCAGGGCGTCGACGGGCTCTCTGTTTCGTTCTGCGTCGGGAACTGCGGCCAACAAAAGCCGCATCGCCTCGACTGCGGTCAGGCGGCTTGCCTGATCTGCCAGAGGTTTGAGCATCTCGAAGGCGCGGACACGCGCACGGCCTAACGCGGCGCGCAACTCCGCTGTGGGTGCGAACCCATCCCAGAGCAGAGCGGTCGCTTCTTCGTAGGTCGCGTAGCCGGCCAGATTTTCGAGGTCGTGGCCGCGGATGATGAGGCGGCCTGCCTCGCCGTCGACGTGGCTCAAAACGGTTTCGGCGGCGATGACGTTATCAAGGCCCTGACGCATGGGACTTCTCCGTGACTTGCAATCTGCAGTGAAAAGTGGATGCTGAGGTTCCCTTCGTCAATCTTGAATCAACATATCAATATGAGCGGCAGTACAGCCAAACGGCCAGTCCCAAAACGGCCCGACGCCCTGATCGATGCGGCGGCGGCGACCAAGGTCTTGGGGGTGAGCCGCAATACGCTCTACGCCTATGTCAGCCGGGGCCTCGTGCGCTCGACCGAACACCCGAGCCGGGCGAAGGCGAGCCTCTACGTGGCGGCCGACGTTCAGGCGCTTGTGGCGCGCAAGACGAAGATGCGCCGGCCGCATACGGCGGCGGCGACCGCGCTCGATTTCGGGTTGCCGGTGTTGAAGACGCGGCTCACGCATTTCGAGGATGACCGGCTTTACTACCGCTCCGAAGACGCAATTGCGTTCTCGCGCAAGGCGACGCTTGAGGAAGCGGCACATCTGCTTTGGCAGACGGGCGATGCCGATCCGTTCGCGGGCGTCGCTTTCGATCCGGCTAAGGTTCCGGGTTGGACGGAGATTGCGACGCGCTTTGCGCCTCAGCGCGCGACGGACCGCGCGAGCACTCTGCTGCCGTTGCTCACGGCGCTGGAGGCGCCGAATGTGGGCAAGGCCGGTGCGCATGCGTTCAGTGCGGCTGCGCGTCTGGTGCTTGCGATCGCGGCTGCCGTGGCGCCGGTGAATGGACCCGTTTCGAGCCCGATCCATCGGGCGGTCGCTCAAGCTTGGGGCAAACCGAAAGCGTCGGAGGCGATCCGGCGCGCGTTGGTGCTGCTCGCCGATCACGAGTTGAACGCCTCGACGTTCGCTGTGCGCGTCGTTGCTTCGACCGGTGCCCGGCATACGCATTGCGTGCTCGCCGGGATCGCGGCGTTGAGCGGTCCGTTGCATGGTGCGGCGACGGAGCGAACGCGGGCGTTCCTCGGCAGCGTCGAACGGGCCAGCGAGGCGGCGGACGCGGTTGCGACGCGCCTTCAGCATGGCGAGCTATTGCCCGGCTTCGGGCACTTTCTCTATCGCGAGGGCGACCCGCGCGCGGCGGAGTTGTTGGAGCAGATCAAGCTCGATCCGATTGCAGCGGCGGTGCTTGGCGCAGGGCGCGCGATGGCCGGGGTTGAGCCCAACATCGACTTTGCACTTGTGGCGCTTGAGCGGAGTTTCGAATTGCCCGCAGGTGCGGCTCTTGCTTTGTTTGCGATCGGGCGTTCCGTCGGATGGCTTGCGCATGTGTTCGAGCAGCGCGCGAGCGGGCGGTTGATCCGGCCCCGGGCGGAATTCGTGATCGAGTAACGGCATGAGCGGCGGCGTGATCCAATTGCTTCAGCAAGCGACGGCGGCGATGGAACGCCGCGCGTTCGGCGAGGCTGTTGCGCTCTGCGAACAAGTGCTCGCGCGCTACGGTGAGGAACCGAATGCGCTCATGCTGCTCGGTCTTGCGCGGATGGAAGCGGGTGACGTGAACGGGGCGATCGCACTCTACGAGCGTGCACGGCAGTTGATGCCGGGCCACATTCACGTGCTCACGAATCTTGGCGCGGCCTACCGGGCGGCCGGTTTGCTGAATGACGCGCGCGAGGCGCTGGAGGCTGCGTTACGCGTCGACCGGCGGCACGCGATTGCGCAGAACAGTCTCGGCAATGTGCTGCTTGATCTTGGGGTTCGCGAGGAGGCGAAGCGGGCGTACGAGCGCGCGCTTGCCGTTCAGTCGAGCTACGCGGAACCTATAGCGGGATTGGCGCGCATCGCGGAGGAAGAACACCGGCTTGATGACGCGCTGCGTATCGCTGGCCGTGCGCTTAGCCTTGCGCCGCAGAATGTATCGGCGCAGATGACGCGCGCGAAAGTCTTCCTGCGATCAGACGAGGCTGCAGCTGCCGCAACCGGCCTGGAGATGTTGCTTCGCGCTCCATCGCTGTCGCCGACGAACCGCGTGGTCGCGCAGGGGCATTTGGGCGAGGCGTACGAGAAGCTCGGCCGCTACGATGAAGCGTTTGCAGCGTTCTCGCGCGCCAATCAGTTGCTTGAGCAAGCGGCTGGCGAATTCGGGAACGACCGCAGCTATCTGGCGCCGCAGTCAATCGCGCGGCTTACCGACTTCATTGCAGGCGTTGATGTAAGCACGTGGCAGACGACGCCTGATCTTTCTCCCTCGCCTGTGTTTGTGATTGGATTCCCGCGCTCGGGAACGACGCTGGTCGATCAAATCTTGGCTTCGCATCCGAAAGTCACGACGCTTGAAGAGCGCGACAATCTGATGGAGGCCGGGCGCGCGCTCGCGGGAGTGGACACCGACTTTGCGCGCTTGGAACACATAAGCGAAGGCGAGGCCGAGCGGCTGCGCGCGGGCTATTGGGCGGGCGTCAACGCCGGTTTGGCTGGCGCGCCTATGCGCGAGGTCTTTGTCGATAAGCTTCCGCTCAACGCTGCACTGTTGCCTGTGATCCATCGCCTGTTTCCTTCGGCGAAGATCGTGCTTGCGCTGCGGGATCCCCGGGACTGCGTGCTCAGTTGTTACCAGCAACGGTTCGGGATGAACGCGGCGATGTATCAACTGCTGCGGCTCGATACGGCGGTGGCCTACTACGACGCCGTGATGCGGCTCGTGCAGACGTGCCGCGCGAAGTTGCCGATCGATGTTCATGAGGTCCGATACGAAGCCGTCATCGGCGACTTCGATGCATCGGTGGGCGCTCTGCTCTCGTTCCTCGGTCTGCCGTGGGACGATGCGGTGCGGGGCTATGCGGAGACAGCGAAGCGGCGTGTGATCGCGACGCCGAGCGCTTCGCAGGTCGTGCAGCCGCTCTATACGTCGTCGCGCGGAAAGTGGTTGAATTACCGCCGATTCTTGGATCCGGTCTTACCGGTTCTGGAGCCTTGGGTTGCGGCGTTTGGGTACGAGGCTTCGTAAGGGCTTGGACTTGGGCCTTTTGGGCTTTAGAAGCCCGCTGCCATGAAGCGCAAATCTTCAAAGCCCGAACAACACGGACCGAGCCAGCGACAGCTGCGCGTCGGCGAGGAGATCCGTCACATCTTGGCGCGTCTGCTCATGCGCGGCGATTTGCACGACCACGTGCTCGCCGGCGTGTCGGTGACGGTGTCGGAAGTGCGCATCAGCCCGGATCTGAAAAATGCGACGGTGTTTGCGATGCCGCTCAGCGGTAAGGCCGTTGACGACGTGTTGAGGGGGCTCAATCGGTCGGCACCTTATTTGCGTTCGCAGGTGGCACAGGAAATTCAGCTTCGCTATGCCCCGACGCTTACGTTCATCAAGGACAAGTCGTTCGACGAGGCGCATCACATCGAGGAACTTTTGAAGTCCGAACGCGTGAAGCGCGATTTGAAGCCGAGCGATGGCGAAGCGTAAGGGCGATCCGGTCCACGGTTGGCTGGTGCTCGACAAACCGCTCGGCATGACCTCCACGAAGGCGCTGGCGATCGCGCGCCGGTTGCTCAACGCGTCGAAGGCGGGGCATGCGGGGACGCTCGATCCGTTGGCGAACGGTGTGTTGCCGCTTGCGTTCGGCGAGGCGACGAAGACCGTTCCCTTTCTCGTCGATGCGCGGAAGGCCTATCGATTCACGGTCCGGTGGGGGGCCGAGACCTCGACCGACGACAGCGAGGGTCCGGTGACGCGCGAGAGTACATCTCGTCCGACAACGGAGGAGATCGTGCGGGCTTTGCCGCAGTTCGTCGGGCAGATCATGCAGGTGCCGCCCGCGTTCTCCGCGATCAAGGTGGACGGCGAACGGGCCTACGATCTTGCCCGCGGGGGTGAGGTCGTGGAGTTGGCAGCGCGCCTCACACACATCCACCGGGTTGAACTGGTCGAAGAAGCCGCCGACAGCGCAGTCTTCGAGATGTCCTGCGGCAAAGGGACCTACGTTCGCGCGTTTGCACGGGATTTGGGCCGGGCTTTGGGGTGCCTTGGGCATGTGATCGCCTTAACCCGGCTTTCGGTGGGTCCGTTTGACCTGAAGGCCGCGATTTCGCTGGAAAACCTGGAAAAATCTGGTACAGACGGCGCCGCCAAGCGCTTGCTCATGCCGCTTGCGACCGCCCTGGACGACATCCCGGGGTTGGCCGTGACGGATCAGGAAGCCTCCAGCCTCAGGTTGGGTCAGGCGATTCTCGCGCGAGGCCGAGTCTCTCTCCGTGCAGAGGCTGTAGTGGACGGCGACGCCCCAAGCGTTCCCGTGTACTGCCGCAGTCGAAGCGGCGATCCAGTTGCGATCGCCATGTTCGAACGGGGTGAGTTGAGGCCTACGCGGGTGTTCAACTTTTCACATTGAAGGAAACCCGATGTCGTTACCGCAAGAACGCAAGAACGAAATCGTCAAGCAGAACGCTACGAAGCCCGGAGACACCGGTTCGCCGGAAGTCCAGGTCGCGATCCTCTCGGAGCGCATCAACACCTTGACCGATCATTTCAAGGCACACGTGAAGGACAACCATTCGCGTCGTGGCCTGCTCAGGATGGTGTCGACGCGCCGCCGGCTGCTCGACTACCTCAAGGACAAGGACAAGAAGCGTTACGACGCCATCATCGCGAAGCTTGGCCTGCGCCGGTAGCCCGGTTGCCATGAGGCTGAGCCTCACCCATCGCTCAACAGTCATTGCGGGAACGCGCGCAGATCATGCGCGCGGCCGCGGGGCCGTGAGCTCATTTCAACAAGTTTCCCTGCAAGCAAAGAGCAGCGAAGGCTCACCGCAATCCGGCGGTGGCAAAGGAAGGACTAACGTACATGTTCGATATACAACGCGAGGAAATCGAGTGGGGCGGGCGTAAGCTAACGCTCGAAACCGGGCGCATTGCGCGCCAGGCCGACGGCGCGGTGCTCGCGACGATCGGTGAGACCACGGTGATGGCCACCGTCGTTTCGGCGAAGAGCCCACGGGCCGGCATCGATTTTCTGCCGCTCACCGTCGACTACCAAGAAAAGACGTTTGCCGCGGGCCGCATTCCCGGCGGCTATTTCAAGCGCGAAGGTCGTCCCACGGAACGTGAGACGCTGATCTCGCGTCTGATCGACCGGCCGATCCGTCCGCTGTTCGTCGAGGGTTACCGCAACGAAACGCAAGTCATTGCGACCGTGCTTTCGCACGATCTCGAGAACGATCCGGACATTCTGGCGATGGTCGCCGTGTCGGCGGCGCTGACGCTGTCGGGCGTGCCGTTTCAGGGTCCGATCGGCGCAGCGCGCGTCGCCTACATCAACGGCGAGTATGTGCTGAACCCGCTGATTGAAAAGATGCCGGAATCGAGCCTCGAACTCGTCGTCGCGGGTACGCACGACGCAGTGATGATGGTCGAATCGGAAGCGAAAGAGCTTTCGGAAGACATCATGCTGGGCGCAGTCATGTTCGGGCACCGCTCGATGCAGCCGGTCATTCAGGCGATCATCCGCTTGGCGGAACGTGCGGCGAAGGATCCGCGCGATCATGTTGTCCCAGACAACGATGCGCTGCTCTCGAAGATCAAGGGCATGGCCGAAGCCGATGTGCGCGCGGCCTATCGCGAGCGCCAGAAGCAGGTGCGTTACGAAAAGATCGGCGTTGCGAAGAAGCGCGTCCTCGAAGAGTTTTCGGGCGAAGGCAAGGCGGATGCGCTCGTCGTTGGCGGGCTGTTCAAGGAACTTGAAGCGGCGATCGTTCGCCACGACATCCTCGACACCGGCAAACGCATCGACGGCCGCGACACGAAGACCGTCCGTCCGATCGTGGCGGAAGTCGGCGTTTTGCCGCGCACGCACGGCTCGGCGCTGTTCACACGCGGCGAGACGCAGGCGTTGGTGGTCACCACGCTGGGCACTGGCGAAGACGAGCAGTATGTCGACTCACTGGAAGGGACGTACAAGCAGCACTTCATGCTGCACTATAACTTTCCTCCGTTCTCGGTCGGTGAGACGGGCCGTGTCGGCGCGCCGAAGCGCCGCGATATCGGTCACGGCAAGTTGGCGTGGCGGGCGCTGCGTCCGTTGATGCCTGAGAAGGACAAGTTCCCCTACACGGTTCGCATTGTCTCCGAGATCACGGAGTCGAACGGTTCGTCGTCGATGGCGACGGTTTGCGGTTCGTCGCTGTCGTTGATGGACGCGGGCGTGCCGTTGAAGTCGCCATGCGCTGGCATCGCGATGGGCTTGATCAAGGAAGGCGAGAAGTTCGCCGTGCTGTCCGACATCTTGGGTGACGAAGATCATCTGGGCGACATGGACTTTAAGGTCGCCGGTACGTCGAGCGGCGTGACCTCGCTGCAGATGGACATCAAGATCGCCGGTATCACCGAAGAGATCATGCGCGTCGCGCTCAATCAGGCGAAAGACGGACGCATTCACATCCTCGGCGAAATGGCGAGGGCCTTAACCGGCGCGCGCTCCGAACTTGGCGAGCATGCGCCGCGCATCGAAGTGATCAACATTCCGACCGACAAGATCCGCGAAGTGATCGGGCAGGGCGGCAAGGTGATCCGTGAGATCGTCGAAAAGACGGGCGCGAAGATCGATATCCAAGACGACGGCGTCGTGAAGGTCGCCTCTGCGAACGGCGAGTCCATCCGGGCTGCGCTCAAGTGGATCAAGTCGATCGTAGCAGAGCCGGAAGTCGGCGAGATCTACGAAGGTAAGGTCGTGAAGGTCATGGACTTCGGCGCGTTCGTGAACTTCTTCGGCGCGCGCGACGGGTTGGTCCACATCTCGCAGCTCGCCCGCAAGAAGGTCGCCAAGACCGGCGATGTCGTGAAGGAAGGCGACAAGGTGTTCGTGAAGCTCCTGGGCTTCGACGACCGCGGCAAGGTGCGCCTCTCGATGCGCATCGTCGACCAGACGACGGGCAAGGAAATCGCCGACGACGGCGACAAGGGCGACCGCGCAGCGGAGGGCTAAGCGCAGTCACTTTTCAAGCTTTCAGCCGCGCGGGCGTTCGTCTCGCGCGGCTTTTTCTTGGCCGTGATACTGAAATGGCGGCTTGACTATTGGACGCGCGATTTGATACTGAAGTCACGGTTTCAGTAATAGGTGATCCCATGGATGCTCAATTGGCGGTCCACGACACGTTCGTGCTGACGCGCGTCTACCCTCATGCGCCCCGTCGCGTGTTTGCGGCCTTTGCCGATCCGGCGAAGAAGCGGCGCTGGTACGCGGAGGGCGACCATCACAGCGTCGAGACGTTCGAGATGGATTTCCGGGTCGGCGGGGCGGAGCGTGCGCTCTACCGATTTAAGACCAACACGCCGTTTCCCGGACAGTCATTCACGAACGAGGGTGTGTTCTTAGACATCGTCGCGGACCGCCGCATCGTGACCGGCTCGGCGATGGAGATGGGTGACAATCGCTTTTCGGCGTCGCTCGTCACGATCGAGTTGGTGCCTGATGGTGCTGGCACGAAACTCATCTGCACGCATCACGGTTCGTTCTTCGAGGGCGCCGACGGGCCGGCTATGCGCCGTCAGGGTTGGGAGAAGCTGCTTGATCGTCTCGCCGACGATCTGGGGCGGAGCTGACATGGCCGCCGCTCAGCGCCAACGTGCCGTCGCGGTCGATCAGCTATTCCATGCGTTGGGCGACCCAACGCGGCGGAAGATGCTCGACCGCTTGGGCCGCGGACCGCAGTCCGTTTCCCGTCTTGCCAAGCCGCTTGGAGTCACGCCGACGGCGATCGTCCATCACCTGCATGTGCTGGGGCAGAGCCGGCTCGTGCGGACGGCGAAGGAAGGGCGCACGCGCACCTGCCACATCGAGCCCGAGGGATTTCTGATGCTTGAACGATGGATCCGCGACCAGCGCGCGCTTTGGGAGCGCCGACTCGACCGCCTCGGCGATATTCTCGATGAAGCCGACGACTAGGCAGGCTGAGGCCGGCAGGTTGAGGCAGCGGCCTCAGCTGTCGCCGTCGAGGCCGCCGATCAATGTCTTCACGTCGGGCGCGGACGGCATGCCCATGACGCTGAATCCGGCGTCGATGTGGTGGATTTCGCCGGTGACGCCTGCCGACAGATCGCTCAGGAAATAGAGAGCGGCGCCGCCGACATGGGAGAGTTCGACTGTCTTCTTCAAGGGCGAGTAGTTTTTGTACCACTTGAAGACGTTGCGGCTGTCGCCGACGACCGAGCCTGCGAGCGTGCGCATGGGCCCCGGCGAGAGTGCGTTGACGCGGATTCCGTCGCGGCCGAGGTCGGCGGCGAGGTAGCGGACCGAGGCTTCGAGCGCTGCTTTGGCCACGCCCATGACGTTGTAGCTGGGCATGACGCGGGTGGAACCCGCATAGGTGAGCGTGATCATGGAGCCGCCGTTCTTCATCAACGCGGCGGAGCGCTTGGCGATGTCGGTGAACGAGTAGCAGCTGATTTCCATCGACTGGCGGAAGTTCGCGCGCGATGTGTCGACGTAGCGGCCTTTGAGCTCGTTCTTGTCGGAATAGGCGATGGCGTGGACGACGAAGTCGAGGCTGCCCCACTGGCGCTCCAACTCGCCGAAGGCGTGTTCCAGAGATTGATCGTCCTGCACGTCGGCGGGGAGCACGAGTTTCGCGCCAATCGTTTCGACCAGCGGCTTTACGCGCTTGCCGAACGCGTCGCCTTGATAGGTGAAGGCCATCTCGGCGCCGTGTTCGTGCAGCGTCTTGGCGATACCCCAGGCGATCGAGTGGTCGTTCGCGACCCCCATGATCAGGCCGCGCTTGCCGGCCATCAGTTTCGTGGTCATGGGTTAGCTGTACCGCTGGAAGACGAGGCAGGCGTTCGTGCCGCCGAAGCCGAACGAATTCGAGAGAATGGTGTCGATCTTCGCGTTGTCGATGCGCTTCCTCACGATGTTCGCGCCGGCGACTTCGGGGTCGAGTTCTTCGATGTTCGCGCTTTCGCAGATGAATTTGTTCTGCATCATCAGGATCGAGTAGATCGCCTCGTGCACGCCGGCGGCGCCTTGGCTGTGGCCGGTCAGCGATTTTGTGGCGCTGATCGGCGGCATGTTCTTGCCGAAGACTTCCGTGATCGCCTTGATCTCAGGGATGTCGCCCACGGGCGTCGAGGTCGCGTGCGGATTGATGTAGTCGATCGGCGCCTTAGCCTGCTCGATCGCCATGCGCATGCAGCGGATCGCGCCTTCGCCGGAAGGCGCCACCATGTCAGCGCCGTCGGCGGTTGCGCCGTAGCCCGTGATTTCGCAGTAGATCTTCGCGCCGCGCGCCTTCGCGTGGTTCAGCTCTTCGAGGATCAAGATGCCGCCGCCGCCGGAGATGACGAAGCCGTCGCGGTTCTTGTCGTAGGCGCGGCTCGCCTTATGCGGTGTGTCGTTGTACTTCGACGACATCGCGCCCATGGCGTCAAAGAGGCACGAGAGCGTCCATTCGAGTTCTTCACCGCCGCCGGCGAACATCACATCCTGTTTGCCCCACTGGATCATTTCGTAGGCGTTGCCGATGCAATTCGCCGAGGTCGAGCAGGCGGACGAGATCGAGTAGTTCACGCCTTTGGTCTTGAACCAGGTCGAGAGGTTCGCCGATAGCGTGGACGACATTCCCTTCGGCACGGCAAAGGGGCCGATCTTCTTTGGGCTTTTCGTCTCGCGCGTGATGTCGGCTGCAGCGACGATCGCTTTCGTCGAGGGGCCGCCGGAGCCTACGATCAGGCCGGTGCGCTCATTCGAGACGTCTTTCGGTTCTAGGCCCGCGTCCGCGATCGCTTGGTTCATCGCGACCCAGGCGTACGCGGCGCCGTCGCCCATGAAGCGGCGGGCTCTGCGATCGACGATGCTGTCGAGGTCGATCTTCAAGCTGCCCTGCACCTGGCTGCGGAAGCCCATGCGCTCCTGGTCGTCGGCTTTGACGATGCCGGACTTCGCGTCATGCAATGAGGCGGCGACCTCTTGCGCGTTGTTGCCGATCGAGCAAACAACGCCCAGGCCTGTGACGACAACGCGTCTCATGCGGAGTTTCCTTTTCCAGACTTCGCGAGCGTCGCGCTCGCGCGCGTTCAAGCTGTGGCAGGTGCGTCCGGTGCTAGGAGGACGCGCAAGTCCTTCGCTTCGTATGCGACTCGGCCGTCGACCTTCATCACGCCGTCGCCGATACCCAACACCAACTTGCGCAGGATGACGCGCTTCAAGTCGATGACGTAGGTAACGAGGCGGGCGTCCGGCAGAACCATGTCGGTGAACTTGACCTCACCCACGCCTGCGGCGCGGCCGCGGCCTTTACCGCCGGTCCAGCCCAAGAAGAAGCCCACCAACTGCCACATGGCATCGAGGCCCAGGCAACCCGGCATCACCGGGTCGGACTCGAAGTGGCATTTGAAAAACCACTGGTCCGGCTTGATGTCGAACTCGGCAATAATCTGGCCCTTGTCGCTCGCACCACCTCTGTCCGAGATGTGGGTGATGCGGTCGAACATCAGCATCGGGGGCAGCGGCAAGCGCGGGTTTCCCGGGCCGAACATCCTGCCGTGCGCACAATCGAGAAGTGCCTCAAAATCGAACGAACCCAGATGCTTGACAGGACTCGTCATCGGGTCAGAAGCCGCGGCAGATCCGGGCTGGGCACTTGACATCGAGGGTTAAAGCTCCGAATTCCCTTGCACGCAGTTTTGAGCTATTCAAAAGTGCGATCTAAGGTGTGAGATATGTTTCACCTTTGACATTATGCGGTGAGGGAGGGGGATTCAACCTCCCGTCGGTAATAGGACAGCAGCCCAGTCATGCGTGCCAGTGGATCGAAGGCGGTAACGGAATTGGTGCAGCGCTTGCGCGTGGCGGGATTGCGCCCGACGCGGCAACGCGTTGCGCTTGGGCGGTTGCTGTTCGCCGGTCCCGACCGGCATGTCACCGCTGAAGGCCTACATCTGGAAGCTGCAAAGTCCGGTGCCCAACTCTCCTTGGCCACGGTTTACAACACGCTGCATCAGTTCACGGCGTCGGGTTTGCTGCGCCAGGTCGTCGTCGACGGCGCGAAGACTTATTTCGACACGAACACCGGCGACCACCATCACTTCTATGCCGAAGATCGGGCGACATTGATCGATATCCCGGGCGACTGCGTTGTGATCGACGGTCTGCCCAAGGCGCCAGCCGGGATGGAAATCGAGCGCGTTGAAGTTGTGGTGCGGCTGAAGCCACGCGCATAGCGTTCTTTCCTGTTTAGAATTGCTCTAATCTATTGACTCAAGCGGTTCGCCCGCTATGTTTCGCTCATCCATTTTCTTGCTGGAGGCGAACATGTCAGCCGAATCCAAGTGTCCTGTGCCGCATTCAAGCGGCCGTCAGAATCGCGATTGGTGGCCTAACCAGCTGAACGTCAGCGTTCTGCATCAAAACACGCCAGAGTCCGACCCGATGGGTCCGCACTTCGACTACGCGAAAGAATTCGCAAGCCTCGACCTCGACGCGCTGGTCAAAGACCTGCACGCCCTAATGACGGACAGCCAGGACTGGTGGCCGGCCGACTTTGGCCACTATGGCGGGCTCTTCATTCGCATGGCGTGGCACAGCGCAGGCACCTATCGCATCGCGGATGGACGCGGCGGCGCGGGGTCGGGTATGCAGCGATTTGCACCCCTCAATAGTTGGCCGGATAACGTGAGCCTCGACAAGGCGCGGCGGCTACTGTGGCCGATCAAGCAGAAGTACGGTCGCAACATATCCTGGGCCGACCTGATCGTTCTCACCGGTAACGTCGCGCTCGACTCGATGGGATTCAAGACCTTTGGTTTCGCCGGTGGGCGCGCAGACGTCTGGGAGCCAGAGAAAATTTACTGGGGGCCGGAA
>JANLXP010000083.1:0-1396 GCA_031365165.1 Alphaproteobacteria bacterium | reverse complement strand
GGTCGTGGCAAGGCGGCGTGTCCGAGGGCCCCCGACGGGCCCTTTTCTTTTGGCCGATGAGCATTGCGAGTTGAGACGATGAGTGGACCTCAAGACCCGACCGGCGCTGAGATCGTGATCCGCGCGCTGAAGGATCACGGTGTTAGGCATATTTTTGGCTACCCGGGGGGTGCGGTGCTGCCGATCTATGACGCGCTGTTTCAGGACGAGGGCATCGAGCACATTCTCGTGCGCCACGAGCAGGGCGCGACGCACGCTGCGGAAGGTTATGCGCGATCGACGGGCAAGCCCGGCGTCGTGCTGGTGACATCGGGACCTGGCGCCACGAATGCGGTCACGGGTTTGACCGACGCGCTGATGGATTCGATCCCGCTTATTTGCATCACGGGTCAGGTGCCGACGCATCTGATCGGCATGGATGCGTTCCAAGAGGCCGATACGGTCGGCATTACGCGGCCCTGTACGAAGCACAATTGGCTTGTGCGCGATGTGCGCGATCTGCCGCGCATCATGCATGAGGCGTTTTACATTGCGACGACGGGGCGGCCCGGGCCGGTCGTGATCGATATTCCTAAGGACGTGCAGTTCAAGCGCGCGCCTTACGTGGGCCCCTCGAACATCAAGCACAAGACGTATCAGCCGCGCGTGAAGGGCGATCTCAAGAAGATTGAGCAGGCGGTCGAGATGATCGCGGCGGCGAAGCGGCCGGTGTTTTATACGGGCGGCGGCGTCATCAACTCGGGGCCGCTTGCGGCGCAGCTGTTGCGTGAGTTCGTGCGGACGACGGGTTATCCGATCACGTCGACGTTGATGGGGCTTGGAGCCTATCCGGCGTCCGACAAGCAGTGGCTGGGCATGCTCGGCATGCATGGGACCTACGAGGCCAATCTCGCGATGCATGGATGCGATCTGATGATCGCGATCGGTTCGCGCTTCGACGACCGGGTGACAGGGCGCATCGATGCGTTCTCGCCGAACTCGAAGAAGATCCATATCGACATCGATCCGTCGTCGATCAACAAGAGCGTGCGGGCGGACCTTGGGATCGTCGGCGATTGCGCGTTTGTACTCGAGGACATGATCCGGCTTTGGAAGGCCAAGCAGTTGAAGCCGGATCGCAGCGCGATCAGCGCCTGGACGATGCAGATCGACGGGTGGCGGGCGCGTAACTGCCTCGCCTACAAACAGTCGCACGATGTGATCAAGCCGCAATATGCGATCGAGCGGCTGTACGAACTGACGAAGGGGCGCGACACCTACATCTCGACCGAGGTCGGTCAGCACCAGATGTGGGCGGCGCAGTTCTACCGCTTCGAAGAGCCGAACCGGTGGATGACGTCCGGCGGGTTGGGCACGATGGGATACGGGCTGCCGGCGGCGGTTGGCATTCAGGTCG
>JANLXP010000066.1:0-13093 GCA_031365165.1 Alphaproteobacteria bacterium | reverse complement strand
AGCACGCGGAAGCGCTGCTGGACTTGCTTGCCGATCCCGCCGTTTCCGAACCGATCTACGCGCTGCCCAGGCCGCTGACGGTGGCGTCCGTCCGGGGGTGGATCGAGGAGTGCGAGGCGGCGCGGGAACGGGGCGAAGGGCTTTTGATCCTGAGCGGGATCGAGGGTGGGCCGGTTATGGGCTACTCGAAGATCACGGTCTGGCCGGAGCGGTCATCGGCGGAGCTAGGCGGCGCGATCCGGGCCAGTCTGCAGAACTCGGGTTCGGGCGGGGCAGGGGCGGCGCACACGATCGGCTGGATCTTCCGGACGCTGAAGGTGCGCTTGATTGGGCTTACGGCTGCGGTCGACAATGTGCGCTCGGCGAAGTTGATCGACCGCATCGGCTTCAAGCGCATGGGCGAGCGCGACGCGGTTCGACCTGACGGGACAATCAGGCGCTCGCTCTATTGGGAGCTCACCGCCGACGAGTGGGCGGCGCTACCCGTTGGGGAGCACTAGTCGAATGCAGTGCCGGGTTTGAAACCTAGGCGCTTGAAGACGAGTGCGGCCGGGCAGAAACCGGTGAAGGCGGATTGCAGCAGGTTCAGGCCGACGAAGGCGGTGAGCAGCATCCACGCGGGATGCACGAAATAAGCGAGCGTCAGCGACAGCAGAACTATGATGCCGGCGAAGGCCAGGACAGCTTTGTCGATCGTCATGCGGTGGTCTCCTTCGGGCGCGATGGGCGCGACCCGATTGACAAGCGCTTTGCCCGAATCTGTCGACAGGCGCAATCGCCCGCCTTTATAGTGTGACCCGTAACCCCACTTCACGCCCCCGGACCTCTGGATGCTCGACGCCGAAGACGCGACCCTGCCGCCGCCCGTCGTTTACGATTTTGCGCCCGTTGCGCGCGCTCTGCTGGAGTGCGGCTCGCGGCAGGCGCTTTTGAACGGTTCGAAGGGGGCCGATCTTCGCAAGCTCATTGATCGTGAGATCGAGGCGCGCAAGCCGCGGGTGCTGTCGTTCGACGTCTTCGACACGTTTTTGCTGCGGAACAACAAACCGGAAACGCTGCGCTATCACGAACTTTCGATGCGCGTGCGAGACCGCCTTTCGGGGACGGAAGCGAATGCGCCCAGCGACATCGACCTGTTGCTCGCCCGGCTCAACGGGATGGCGTTCAGCTATCGCACGCGCAAGGCGGTCGACGGGTGCCGGGAAGGGCATATCGAACAGGTGGCCCGCTTCGCGCGCGCGGCGCTGAACTTGCCGCGCACTGCGGATGACGTGCTTCTTGCGGCAGAGCTCGATTACGAGACCGCCAACCTCGTCGTGAACCCGATCTTGGCGGCGATTGCCACAGCGTTCCGCACGCGGGGCGGTAAGGTCATCCTGATCAGCGACATGTATCTGGGCGGCAAAGAAATCGACACGATCCTGACGCGCCTCTCGAACGGCGTCACGGGTTGGTACGACAAAGTCTATTCGAGCGCAGATCACATCCTTTCCAAGCGTTCCGGGAAGATCTTCCCGTTGATCGAGAAAGACCTCGGCATTCCGGCGAAAGAATTCCTGCACATCGGCGATGCGTGGGAGGGCGATGTCGTGCGCGCGCGCGAAGCGGGTTGGAACGCGTTGCACTTCCCAATCTCGGAGCGCGAACTTGTCGAACGCGAACGGGCGCTTCGCACCTTCGTCGACGATCTTAAATCCCGTGGGCACGACCTGACGCAGTGGGCGAGGCTCTGACATGGCGACCGATCGCGAGATTGCTTACACGTTCGGGCGCAAAGATTTGGGTCCGGCCGTCGCGGGGTATCTGTCACGCCTGCACGCGCACATCCTGGCGTTCGAGCAGGAGCACGGTGCGCGCGCGCTGTTTGTCTCGCGTGCGGGTATTCGCATCCGTCGCGCGCTCGACACATTCCTGCGCGCGACGAAGCTGCCGGCCCCTGCAACCGGCGAATTCTTCTGGATCTCGCGCCTGGTCGTTGCGCGGGGTGTTTGGAACCGCAAGCCCGAGGCTTGCATCGACGTGCTGTCGGAGGAATATCGGCACATCAATCTGCCGGAATTCGTGCGCGGCATGTTCCGCTTTGCGCCAAGCGGGGCGCGGCTCAATCCCGTCGATCCGTCGCTAATCGGCAACGGCGCCGATCTCGGACGGTTCCTTTCGAGCGGCAGCAAGATCGCCGAGGTCGTGCAGACGCTGTTCCGGCATCAGAGCTTGCTGTTTGAGGGCTATATCAAGCAGCTTCTGGGTTCGTCGGGCACCGCGCTGCTGATCGACACGGGCTGGCAGGCGACAGCGCAGACGCTGCTGGCGAAGGCTTATCCGGAATATGAGTGGTGGGGCGCCTATTTCGGGCGCTCAGGATTTTCGGGTTCCGATCGCAGCGAGTGGCATCGTGCGTTCGGTCTTGTCTTCGAAGCCGACGGGTTTGATCCGAAGCGGCCGGAAACCTCGGCAAACTTGAACCGCCATCTGATCGAGTACGTGTTCGAACCGAAGGGGGAGAGCATTCAGTGGCTGGCGCAGGAAGAGCGCGGCGGGCAGATCATCGCGCCGGGTGCGCCGGGCGTTCTGGCCGATGCGCCGACGCGCGACAGCGACCCGATGTATGTCGGCGTGCTCGACTATCTTGCCGCGCTGCCCGTAGGCGTGTCTTTGGGCGAGTTGCGCACCGCGGAGGCGGCTGCTTGGAAGCGCATCATGCGCCTTTTGGTGCATCCGACGCAGGACGATCTCGCGATCTTTTCCGGCGTGACGCGCTCGGCCGACTTCGGGCGCGATGCACGCGTGCCGCTGCTGCCGAAGGCCGAGCCACGCTTCGAGCATGACACGCCGGACAAGCGCATTCAGGATTCGCTGTGGCCGTGCGGTCAGGCCGCGGTCGAGTATCCGCCCGACATCGCGCTTGCGCTGCAGAAGCGGATGGCAGGCGATTTGAAGGCTGCAGCAATAAGCTCCGTCGCGCCGGTGCAGGTACGCACGCGTCCCGCCGTCGCGGTCATCACGCGCACGATGGACCGGCCGTTGTTTCTGGAACGCGCGCTGTTGAGTGTCGCGAGGCAAACCTTCCGCGAATACATCCACGTGGTCGTCAACGACGGCGGCGACAACGATGTCGTGAAGGCGACGATCGAAAAGACGAATTGCGATCATGCGCGCGTGCGGCTTGTCGATGCGGTGAAAAACCGGGGCATGGAGGCGGCGTCGAACCTCGCGATCGCGAGCGCCGACAGCGACTACATCGTCATTCACGATGACGACGACACGTGGGAGCCCACGTTCCTGGCCAAGACGGTGACGCTCTTGGACAGCAAACGAGGCAAGCACTACGGCGGCGCCATCACGAAATCGACCTACGTGTCGGAGGAAGTGACGTCCAAAGGCATCGTCGTGCACGACCGCGCGCCCTACAACGGGTGGGTCGAGAACGTGCATTTGATGGAAATGGCGATCGCGAATTTCTATCCGCCGATCGCCTTTGTGTTCCGCCGCGAAGTTTACGACAAGCTTGGCGGGTATAACGAGCAGTACCCGGTGCTCGGCGACTGGGATTTCAATCTGCGCTTCTTGGTCGATGCCGATATCGCGCTGCTTCCGGAGGCGTTGGCGAACTATCACCACCGCGACCGCGGCGACACGACGACGTTCGGTAATTCCGTGATTGCGGGCCGTTCCAAGCATCTCGAGTTTTCGTCGATCGTACGCAACAACTTGGTGCGCAGTCTGGTGCAGCGCGGGCATGCGGCGGCGGCAACGCTTGCCGGTGTCGGCCTCTATTTCGAGGATCAGCGCAACACGCTGCGGGCCGCCGACAACCGAATGACGCAATTGGCGCAGCGCGTCGCGGCGGCAACGTCGTCGTCCGCATGGACCGACCACTATTGGGTCGCGTTTCAGCAATTGATTAGAAGCGTCGTCGAGAACGACACGGCTGCGTTGGAGAAGATTCGCGCCGGTGCGCGAAGTGCGGGCGGATTGCTCGCGCGCGTGGGCATGGCCGCGGGCTCGCAAGGCGCTGTGCGGCCTGCAGACCTCGACCGTGCGGCTGCGGCCTTCTTGAAGGACCAGCTCGGGCGCGACTCGACGGTCATGGAGGCGACACTGACGCCGCCGGACTTCGACGAGACCTACTATCTTCGGCAGAACCCGGATGTGGCCACGGCGATATCGGAAGGCCGTTTGGGCTCGGCCTATGAGCACTACATCCGGTACGGCCGGCGCGAAGGACGAAACCGGCCGATGAAGCAGTAGGGCGCTATCGCTTCAGGGGGACGCTGACGAGGCCGTCGACCGTTAGCCGATTGGCGGTGCGTTCGAGCTTTCCAATTCGGGTTGCGACGTGCGTCGCGGATTTCATGTGCTCCAAGCTCCAGTTTCGGAGTGCGATCGTGAGTTGGAGCGAGAAGTCGAGCGGGCGGAGTTTTTCGAGCGCCGAGGGGTCGGCGCAGCCGCGTTCGATGCCTGGCGGGAAGCCGAATGTGTAGCGGGCGTCGAGGTTGCGGAACCAGCATTTGGCGTCGGCCCAGTTTGCGGGCGCGATCATCGGGGCGACGGTCGGCCATTGTGCGGCCATGTGGCAGGAGGAGCAGGCGGAGGCGCGTTCGTCGGCGATGCCGTTCATGCGGCCGCCGCGGCCGAAGCCTTTGCCTGCCGCGAAGACGACGCTTTGGCGCGGTGCGGCGCCTGTTGCGACATCAGCATCACTGAGCTGCGGGTCGTTGCCCCACATGAGGCCCAGCGGCTTCAGCTTCGTCCACGGATCGTTGCCCGGCATTGTGCCGTCGTAGCGAAAGCTGCCGTAGACCCAGCCGGTTTTGTAGCTCGCGCGATTTTCGCGCACGGCGAGATCGACTTGGATCAGGCGCAAGGTCTTCGGTGCGCGCGGTGTGGCGTTACCGGTTGAGTCCTCCGCTGGCGCGCAGGCGGTGGCGGGTGTGCTGGCGGTGTGGATGTTGGCGCGTAGTTCGGGAGCGCCGGTGAGTTTCGCGTCGTCGGCGGGTGTTGCTCGGGTGAAGACGAGTTTGACGGCAACGGTGCCTTCGGGGAACGGCAAGGCGTCCAGGTTCGGGTCGTGGCGGCCCTGTCCCCAAATCTTACCCAGAACGACGCCGCCGAGGTCGTTGTAGAAGGCGAGGCCCCAGTTCTGCCGGCAAGCGGTTTGCGCGGGGCCGAGTTCGCCGGGGGCGAAGTTACGCGCGCGGGTCAGACCGTGGATGAACTCGCGGCCCGCTGGACCAGGACCGAGCCAGGGCACGTGGTACCAGCGGCGGGATTTGTTTTTGGCCAGGCGCCAGTCGCTGCGGTCTTGGCCTTCGAGCGCGTAGGCGAGCAATAGACCCAGATAGCGCTCCGGCTCTTTGCGGAAGCTGATCGTGCTCCACGGGTGCGGTTCGCGGCGTGCGGTTTTTGGGAAGTCGAAGCGCGGCTTGAAGACAGTGCCGTTCCAACCTGCGGGCGCGCGTTCAATACGATCGAGCGGCGCCGCCGCGGCGACGGTGAGGGAGGCGAGCAGGAACGCTGCGGCGAGCACGTGGATACGCATGGAGACGTAAGTGTTCCACGCGGCCGTACAGGCGGGCAAGCGGTGAAGTTTGGCGCAGTCTTTAGAGCGGAATCGCGCTCAAGCCTGCGCGGCGCAGCCGTTCGAAGCTGCACTCGCCATGCTTGGCCATCTCGACCACGTGCTTGGCGACCTTGATGCGCTCGCATTCGGGCAACGCGCCGCGGCGCGTCTCGATCTCTTTCACCGCGTCGTCAAACGCTTCGCGGATCGTCCGCACGATGGCGGGCTGCAGTGTGTTGTAGGCGGTAATCGTGGGCATTCGTATCTCCCATGCGTGCCTTGCAGATCTGCTGGTCTGCTTTGCCTCTTGGATCTGCTCTCGCGAATCTGTCGAAGCACGGCACTGATTTGCGTTAATCTACACCACATTGATTGCGGTCGAGTTCACAAATGATCGTAAGAGACGTGAGTTGTGACAAGCGCACGTGCAGCATAGTTTCAATAGCAATCGCGCAAAATGAGCCCCAGTTTTGCCGCAACCGCGAAGGCGGCAACGGCCTTTTCCGACGCTTCAGCCGATGCTACATCTCGCGCTCGCAGCAAAGCGGGATGGGTGGTCGAGTGGTTTAAGGCACCGGTCTTGAAAACCGGCGAGGGGAAACCCTCCGTGAGTTCGAATCTCACCCCATCCGCCACTGTTCGCCACGCGCCGGTGTGATCAATCGTCAAAGCCGACAAATACGGTCGAGTCATCGACGGATTTGCGGCGCGAAACCACGGCGTTCGCCGGAAAGTTGTCGTCCGGAAAGCCCATGGCGACGCAGATCATAATGACTTGATCGTCGGGGATGCCCGCGTGCTCGCGTACGACAGGCGACTGCATGATGCCCTGACTGTTGATCACGCAGCCCAGACCCCGCGACCACGCCGCGTTCACCAAAGCGTTCGTGACTGCGCCGCAATCGAACGGCGCGATGTCGCCGCCGTGGATCGACCGGTCATATGTCACGACGATAGACACCGGTGCATCGAACTGTCGAAATCCGCGTAGCACCCAATCCTTGCGTGCGGCCTGATCGTGCCGCTCGATGCCCATCGCGCCGAACAGTTGCTTGGCGATTTCGATCTGGCGCTCGCGGTGCGCGCCTTCATAGCCGCCGTGGCCGCGAAACTCGCGCGAGTCCGGCACACCCGCCAGATTGCGTTCCGTATTGCCTCGACGGATACGGTTCAACGGCTCGCCAGCTACAACATGAAAATTCCAGGGCTGCGTGTTCAGCGACGACGGCGCGCGCATCGCCAGTTCGATCACCTCGCGGATCAAAGCCTTCGGCACAGGTACGGGTTTGAACCCGCGAATACTGCGCCGTCCCAAAACAACGTCATCGTAACGCATTCACAAACTCCAGGATTCTTCTCTTCGACGAACCGCTTGCGGGCCCCTTTGCGCGGCGGTTTTAGACGCGGTCGCGCGTTGCGACATGCTGCGGTGGGTGTGTGAGGACTTCAAGCCTTGGATTCACCAGCGTTTTCTGGCAACTCCTTCCCTTCGGTCGTCCGTGAGTTCGAAACTGACGCCGGACGGCAAGGCTTCACAAGAGACCAAGAGCGCATGCTCAAAGGCACATGCCATTGCGGATCCCTTAGCTGGACACTTGAGGGCGATCCGGGTTCGGTGACGGCTTGCAACTGCACGCTCTGCCGGCGCTATGGCACGCTGTGGGCGTATGACCATGAGAATGAGCGCATCCGTGTTTCAGGACCGAGCAAAGCCTACACGCGTGCGGGCAAGCCTGATCCAGCGCTTGAGATTCATTTTTGTCCGACGTGCGGAGGCGTGTCGCACTGGCGCGGGTTGCGTGTCGATGCGCAAGGGCGGCGCCGTATTGCGGTGAATATTCGACTGGCGCCGCCTGAGGCGGTTGCCGATCTTCCGATCGACAGGTTCGATGGTCTTGATGCGTTCGAGGATCTTCCGAGCGACGGTCGCTGTGTCCGGGACGTTTGGTTTTAGGAGAGGCAAGCCATGCGCATTCTTCAGCCGCAAGGGTGGGAACGTCCGAAGGGATACTCGAACGGGATTGAGGCGGAAGGGCGCTTGGTCTTTGTTGCGGGTCAAATTGGGTGGGACAACGGCGCCTTCAAGGCGCGCGACTTTGGCGGGCAGTTCCGTCAAGTGCTCGTGAATACGCTCGCGGTGCTGAAGGAGGCGAATGCCGGGCCGGAACATGTGGTGCGGATGACCTGGTTCGTGACGAGCCGGGAGGAGTATGCGTCGTCGTTGGCGGAGATTGGTGCCGCGTGGCGCGAATTGATGGGACGTAACTATCCGACGATGGCGGTGATCATTGTGTCTGGCTTGGTCGAACCTGAGGCCAAGGTCGAGATCGAAACAACGGCCGTGGTGCCCAGGGCATGAAGATCGCGGTCGTCGGCGGCGGACCGGGCGGGCTCTACTTCGCGCTTCTGACGAAGAAGGCGCAGCCGGATTGGCAGATCGACGTTTATGAGCAGAACCGCGCGGACGACACGTTCGGGTTCGGGGTCGTTTTTTCCGACGAAACGCTGGAAGAGTTTTTGAGCCACGATCCGCCGTCCTACGCGGCGATCAAGGATACGTTCGCGTATTGGGACGACATCATCATCCGCACCCAAGGCGAAGAGATTCGCTGCGCGGGAAACGGGTTTGCGGGGTGCTCGCGGCTTGCGCTGCTCACGATCTTGCAGCAGCGATGCGAAGCCGTTGGGGTGCGTTTGCACTATCAGACGACGTTCGACGATCTGACGCGCTTCGCCGATTGCGATGTGATCGTTGCAGCGGACGGGATCAACAGCCGCATTCGCGAGCAGTACGCGGCGCACTTCAAGCCGTCGCTGGACCTTAAGGCCAATAAGTTCGCGTGGCTGGGGTCGACGCGGCCGCTCGACGCTTTCACGTATTTCTTCAAAGAGACGCCATTCGGGCTGATCTGTGCGCACACCTATCAGTACAAGCCCGGGCAATCGACCTGGGTGATGGAGATGTCGCCCAAGGCGTGGGCGGGGTTTGGGTTCGATCGGCTGAACGAAACGGAAAGTGCGCGCAAGCTTGAAGAGATTTTTGCGGAGGAATTGCAGGGGCATCCACTAATCACGAACCGGTCGCTTTGGCGCAGCTTCCCGCGCGTTTTTTGCGAAAATTGGTGGCACAAGAATATCGTGCTGTTGGGCGATGCGAAGGCGAGCGCGCATTTTTCGATCGGATCGGGGACGAAGCTTGCGATGGAATGCGCGATTGCGTTGTCGAAGGCGCTGGTCGCGCAGGGCGCGCGATCGGTCGAGGATGCGTTTCGAGCCTACGACGCGGCGCGGCGGACTGAGGTTCAGATCACGCAGCACAATGCGGATGTCAGCCTTGCATGGTTCGAGCATATGGAACGCTCGAGCGACATGAAGCCGATGCAGTTCGCGATGGTGGTGATGTGCCGCGCGAAGAGCATCACGTGGGACAATCTGCTCGTGCGCGATGCCTTGTTCGTCGAGCGCTTCGAGGACGAGTGGTACCAGACCTATTTCGAAGAGACTGGGATCGACTGCCGCAAGACGCGGCCGACGCCGATGTTCACGCCGCTGAAGCTCCGCGGGATGACGGTCGCCAACCGGATCGTGGTTTCGCCGATGGCGCAGTACTCGGCGGTCGACGGGGTGCCGAACGATTGGCATTTCGTGCATTACGCATCGCGCGCGATGGGTGGGGCAGGGCTTGTCTACGTCGAGATGACGTGTCCCTCGGCGGATGCGCGCATTTCACCCGGCTGCACGGGTTTGTGGAACGACGTGCAAGAGCGGGAGTGGAAGCGGCTCGCGGAATTCGTGCACGCGAACAGTGACGCGAAGCTTTGTATGCAGTTGGGGCATGCGGGGCGGAAGGGTTCGACGCAGCTTGGTTGGGAAGAGGCGGATCACCCGCTGCCCAACGCGGCTGACAATTGGCCGGTCTTTTCGGCCTCAGCAATTCCCTATTTTCCGGGCGTCAGTCAGATGCCCGTCGAGCTCGATGCTGCGCAGATGGCGCGCATCACGGCGGACTTTGTGCAAGCGGCGCAGCGTGCTGACCGTGCGGGGTTCGACATGCTCGAGCTCCATGCGGCGCATGGGTATTTGTTCGCGAGCTTCTTGTCGCCGCTGACCAACCTGCGCCGAGATGCTTACGGTGGTTCGGTCGAGAACCGCGCGCGGTTTCCGCTCGAAGTCTTCAAAGCGGTGCGGGCGGTTTGGCCGGAGGCGAAGCCGATGTCGCTGCGGCTTTCCGCGAGCGATTGGATGCCGGGCGGGATCAGCGAGGAGGACGTTGTCGAGATCGCGCGGTTGTTTGCGGAGGCCGGCGTGGATTTGATCGACGCGTCCTCGGGGCAGACGGTGCCCGAGCAGAAGCCAACTTACGGGCGCATGTATCAAGTTCAATTCGCAGAAGCTGTGCGCAACATCGCGGGCATCAAGACGATGACGGTCGGCGCGATCACGGAGCCTGCGCAGATCAACACGATCATCGCCTGCCGGCGCGCTGACTTGGTAGCACTTGCGCGGCCGCATTTGGTCGACCCTTCGTTCGCGCGGCGTGCAGCGGCTTGGTACGGCGTGAAGGAAGCGACCCCGCCGCAATATCTCACCGGTATGGCGCAGGCTTACCGCGAGGCGGCGCGTGCGCGGGAGAAGAGCGTCGAGCTTCAGCGGAAAGCGAAGCCGAAGCACGGGGGTTAGGCTATTCGCTCCGATAAGCAGTCCACGTAAGCGTCAGGCCGCTGCCGTAGTTCGGGCTGCCGTTCGAGAGGCCGGCGAGCGCGTAGACGTTCAGCCGTAAGTCGTCCGTCAGATTGTGACGGACATAGACGGTGACGTCCGAGGGATCGGGCGCCATGTCGAAGGCCGCTTCGCGCCACGAGAACGACGCGCCGAGTTGGGTTTCTTTGGTCAGGTCCGTCGAGACGCCGGCGCCGAAGGTCATGCCGTCTTCGCGTGGCCGTGCGGCGGAGCTTCCCAAAAAGCGATAGCCAGCTTCAACGTAGGTGGTCAGACTTTGGAATTCTTTCGTGAGCGTCGCGGCGAGCGAGGTGTCGACTTCGCCGCTGCCGAGACCGCGTTCCTCATCACCGGTGGGCAAGCGGACGCGACCCATGAGGTCCAGATAAATCCGTTCCGGCTTCCACGCGAACATGTAGGTCGCTAAGAGCGATACGTCGCCAATGCCGCTGGCCATGCGGGAGGTGCCGCCGCCGCCGACTTCGCCGTCGTCGGTCACGCTGGCCGGACCGTCGATTTCCAGGAAGGGAACGGTCACCTTGAAGGCGAGCGGCGACATTACGTAGCGCGCTGAGACGAATTCGTACCAGACGGCGGTGTCTTCCGGGTCGCCGTAGTCGCCGACGGAATATTCACCGCCGGCCGCGAATGTGAGCTTGTCGGCGTGTGCCAGCGGCATTCCGCCCAGTAGGCAAATAGCGGCTGCAAACAGCCGAATCCTGATGCTGTCCATGAGACCCCCGTGTTCTTGTCCCCGTTAGCGACGAATCATGCGGCGCCTTTCACATTGAAGACGCGGCAGCTAGTATCGGGTGTCAAGCAAACGGGCCTTTCTTGGCGGCGCGAATGGGCCGCTGAAACGCTCATCCGGGTGAATGCGAATGCTGAAGTTTGTCAGTCAGGCTTTTGTTTTGTCGGGGCTATTTTTTGGCGCCGGTCTGACTGTGTCCGTTGGGCCAGCGTCGGCTGAGTCGGTTCTGAGCCCGGTTGTAGCGGGTGAGTTTGCGAAACTAGGACGCGGCATTGCCGACGTGTCCCTGACGGACGAGTCAGGGCGCGCTGTTCGCTGGCAGGATCTGGGTGGGAAGCCCCGCGCGCTGTTCTTCGGGTTCACGCATTGCCCGGTGATTTGTCCGGTGACGGTGTGGGAGTTGGACGCGGCGCTCAAGAAGATCGGCAAGACGGCCGATGCGGTGCAAGTGATGTTTGTGTCGCTTGATCCGGAGCGCGACACGCCAACGGTGCTCAAGTCCTACTTCTCGAGCTTTGGTGGGCGTGTGCGCGCTTTGACGGGGGCGATGGCCGATGTCGATCGTGTGGCGAAGGCGTTCGAGGTCGTGCGCGAGCGCGTTGCGCTGCAGGACGGCGACTACACGCTCGACCATACGGCGGCGGTGTTCCTGCTCGACGGCAACGGTGTTGTCGTGGATACGCTCGCTTACGGGACGCCGCAGGACGTAATCGTCAAGCGGTTGGAAAATTTGATTGGCCGGGCGGCGGTAAGAAAGAATTAACGGCGGAAGCCGACAACTCGGCGCTAGCGTCGGGATGGAGTGTTGTGCCCAGTTTTGCGTATGAGGCCGCCGGCACCGACGGCGCAATCGGGCGTGGTGTCATCGAAGCGCCAAACCGCAGTGCTGCGGTCGAGCGGATTCTCGCCTTGGGCCGGACGCCGGTGCGGATCGTCGAGCAAGGTGGCGCGGCTTCCGCGTTTGCTCCGACGCGGCTCTTGCCGGAATTTGGAATCGCGAACGATCGTCTGACCTTGCTGCGTGAGTTCGGCACGCTGTTGCAGGCAGGTTTGAGCGTCGAACGCGCGCTAACTGCGATGCAGAGTTTGACGACGCGAACGCGAGCCAAGCGCGCCGTGCAAGGTATGCTTGAAGGTCTGCGCGCTGGTGAGCCGTTGTCGGGCGCGATGCGGCGCGCCGGGTCGCTGTTTCCTGAACCGATGCGGCGGCTTGTGGCTGCTGGCGAGGCCAGCGGGCGTTTGCCCGAAGTGATGGCGCGCCTTGCGGTTGGCGAGGCTCGCAACAAAGAGCTTTCGGATCGCGCGGTTTCGGCGATGATTTATCCGGCGTTGCTTGTTGTCGTGATGATCATCGTGCTTGGCATCATTTTCACGACCGTCATTCCGCGTTTGGCGCCGCTCTTCGAGCAAAGCGGGGACGCGTTGCCTTGGCCGACAGCGATCTTGGTCGCGGTATCGCAGTTCCTGAACGCGTACGGCACTGTGTTCTTCATCGCGGTCGTCGCGGCGCTAGGTGCGCTTCCCTATGGGTTGCAGCAGCCAGGCGTGCAGGTGGCGTTGGGACGGTGGGCTTTGCGCTCGCGGCTGTTGCTCGACATTCCGCTGGGCATGCATGCGGCGCAGTTCGGGCGCAACGTCGCGATGCTGCTCGCTGGCGGTATGCCGCTCAATCGTGCGCTCGAAACGGCGCAGGCGGCGGTGGCGAACGTGCATTTGAAGCAGCGGCTGTCCGGCGCGATCGAGTTGGTGCGCCAGGGCAAGACGCTGAAAGCCGCGCTCGATGCGAGCGATGCGTTGCCGAGGGTGCTGGTTGAGTTCGCCGGCGTTGGCGAGGAGACGGGCAAGCTCGGCCCGATGCTGGACCAGGCCGCCGACATTCTCGATCGCGACGTGCAGACGAAGCTCGATAGGCTTTCCGCGTTGCTGCTGCCGGCGGTGACGATTGTGTTGGGGCTTGTCGTGGCCGGGATCATGAGCGGGGTCGTAAGCGGCATTCTGGCTGCAAACGAGATCGCGCTATGACCCGGGGGTATTCGCTTCTCGAGTTGATCGTGGTGCTCGGC
>JANLXP010000609.1:0-2874 GCA_031365165.1 Alphaproteobacteria bacterium | reverse complement strand
TGTTCGCGCAGGTCGAGCCAGATGAGTTCCGTCGAGCCGCCGCCGATGTCGAAGACGAGCGCGCCTTTGTCATTGCGGTCGAGCAACGGCGTCACACCACGTGCGGCGAGGCGGGCTTCTTCGATCGGCGGGATGATGTCGAAGTGGAGACCGGTTTCTTTTGCGACGCGCGCAACGAAGGCGGGGCCGTTCGTCGCCGTGCGGCAGGCTTGGGTTGCGATTGCGCGTGCGTTCGTTACGCCGCGCTTGCGCATCTTTACGGCGCAGATGCGGATCGCGTCGATCGCGCGTTGCATCGCGGCGTCGGAAAGTTCACCGGTTTGGTTCAAGCCTTCGCCGAGGCGAACGGTGCGCGAGAAGGAATCGAGGACGCGGAAACCCGACTGGTCCGGCTTTGCGATGAGCAGCCGGCAGTTGTTCGTGCCTAAGTCCAGCGCCGCGTAGATGTGACCCGGCCGGGGACGTTCCGGCATCGTGTCACTCTTGGCCGCTTCTTGCGCGGCCACGGGGCTACTCACCCCATACGGCGCCCCACGCGATCCGTGCGCCACGGGGTAAACTCACTTTGTCGGGCAGGTGCGTGGCTCTTACGAGCCGCACTCACGCCTTCGATTACAGTTGGCCGCGATCCTAGCACGAGGATCGTGAGCGGCAAGTTAGCTGCGCTGAAGCCAGGAATTATCTGGTAAATTGCTTACCGGGTACGATTTCGCCCTCAGGCCCTAATCGGCCGGGATAGCAGCGGTTGAAGGCGCCGCAGCTGGTGTAATAGAGCGCCATGCGGCTGCCTTTGCGGTCGAACCAGTAGCAGACCTCAGTGCCCCAACCGACCTTCGGGATCGTCTGGCAGAGGTCGCCTTCCTCGTTGATGCGCCAGGTGCCTTCTTCGACATAATCGAGTTCGACGATGTCGCCGTGTGGGGTGCGCGAGCCAAGGCGGCGGAAACGCGCCTCAAGCTTTCCGTTCGCGGCATAGTAAATTTGGAACGGGTATTCGCTGCGCGACTCGACGCCCGGCGGAGCTGAGCCATCGGCGAAACCTTCCATGCCGCGAAACGTGTGGTTGACGAACCAGTCGATCGGATTGCCGCGACGCCCGATCACGAGCACCTTTTCGGTTGGCCAGTCGTTGCGCGACTTCGGCTGTCCGGGTGCGCCGGCTGGCGCATCCGCGCCGATCGCGAACCCGGCGCCGAGGCCGATCACGATGACGGCAACGGCAAGACTGAAAATGCGGCGCATGCGTTTCCTCCGCGCGCATTCGAGGCGCGCTGACACTTTGTCAGGCAAATGGATCAAATTTTGGGCCGGATGGCAAAGCAGAACTGCGCGACCAGTTCACGGTGCTTTTCGGGAACAATGATCAGAACGTCTGCAATCGCCACGATATGGTAGCCGGGACGCTTCGCGACAGCCGCGAAGATTTGATCGAGCGACGGCCATTTCCGGTAGTCGAACGGAGGCGGGGGCGGGGCCAAGAACGCGCGCGCATCATCAACGAGAATGCAGTGATCGTGCGCAGATGCCAGAACCGTCTTCAGTTCCTGGACAAGCGGACAGATATCGTGATCCGCGAAGTTGCCCGCACCGGCATGTGCATCGAGCCAGAAAAGCGCGGGGCCCTTCAGTTGCTGCACGATCTTCGGCAACTCACTGGCGGAATCGCCAAGGTGATAGGCGACGTTGGCGAGGCCGGGGTTTGCGGCTTTCGCTTGTGCGAGGAATTGGGGGTTCAGTTCCACGGTCCAGACGCGCTCAAATGTGCGTGAAGCCCAGGGAAGCGCGTAGCCGACGAACGTGCCGGTCTCGACGAAGTCGCGGATGCCGCCCGAGCGTGCGAGTTCGCGTGCGAGGTCGGACAGAGGGGAGAGGTGGATTGAGCCCATCGCTCCTAATTAACTGCACATCGGCATGCTGTCATCTCTCGGGAAACTGCGCCTTATTTCCGGCGGTCATTGTGCCGCGCTTTACAAGCGTCCATGCCGCCGGTACATGCACACGGCAACTCGAATCCCGAGTGATCGTTTTTTAGAAAGGGATCGACTTGCAGCTCCAAGAAGCTCTGACTTTTGACGACGTCCTGCTTGTGCCGGGCGCGTCCGACGTGTTGCCGGGTCAGGCAGACACGCGCACCAAACTCACAAAAACCATCGAACTCGCGGTGCCTTTGCTATCGGCCGCGATGGATACGGTGACGGAAAGCCGGCTTGCGATCGCCATGGCGCAGGCGGGCGGCATGGGCGTCATCCATCGCAACATGACCCCTGAAGAACAAGCGGCGCATGTTCGTCAGGTGAAGAAGTTCGAAAGCGGCATCGTCTTCAATCCAATCACGATTTCGCCGGACGCAACGCTGGCCGAGGGGCGGACGCTGCGCGAGACGCATCGGATTTCGGGCATTCCGGTGGTGGAGCCGAAGACCGGCAAGTTGGTCGGCATTTTGACAAACCGCGACGTTCGCTTCGCGACCGATTTGCGCCAGCCGGTCTCGCAGTTGATGACGAAGGAAAAGCTCATCACCGTGCGCCAGAACATCGCCATGGATGAGGCGAAGAGGCTGCTGCACCAACATCGCATCGAGAAGCTGCTGGTTGTCGACGATGAGTACCGCTGCGTCGGCCTGATCACGGTGAAAGATATCGAGAAGGCCGAGTCGCATCCGAACGCTGCGAAAGATGCACAAGGACGCTTGCGGGTCGGTGCTGCGACGACAGTTGGGCCCGACGGGCTTGCGCGCACGGAGGCTTTGCTGGCGGCGGGTGTCGACGTGATCGTCGTCGATACGGCGCACGGGCACTCGGCGCGCGTGATCGACGCGGTTGCGAAGATCAAGCGCATGTCGAACGAGACGCAAGTGATTGCGGGCAACGTGGC
>JANLXP010000969.1:0-1760 GCA_031365165.1 Alphaproteobacteria bacterium | reverse complement strand
GGCGGACTTTTTAGTACTCATGATTTGTGATCCCGGCCCCACCAACGATCGGCCGCGCGGCGTAAGTCTTTCGCCGCCGAACGCAACGACATGACCGCACTATCGATTAGCCGCTCACTCTCGTCCGCCGCACTGTGTTCTTCGATCAAATTCCGGGGCCACGGATCCACCGCCTTGTCGCGTGCAATCGCCGCGAACGCCTCGATCACGCGGGTGAGGTCGTCCTCGCGCAGCCGCGCGTTCACCGACACGCGTATGACCCCATGGTTCTTCGGTGTCGCCGGTGCGCAGAACACCGCGCCAAACACGTCGCGGTCTTCCAAGGCGTCACGCAAGGCGCGCGTTTGTGCATCGTTGCCGCTGTGCAGCGCCACAATCTGCGATGTGCTCTGATCCACGGCGTAGCCCAGACGACGTAACCCGCGGCGCAAAAAGCGCGTGTTGTACCAAAGCTGTTGGCGCCGCCAGTCTTCTTCCTGAACGACCTTCAGCGTTGCGGCGAGCCCCGCAACCTCATGCAAAAGCACGGCAGACGAAAAGATCGCCGGTCGCGCCTCGTACGGGAAATAAGACATCACGCGCTGCGGCCCGGCGACCATGCCGGCGCGGGTCGCAAACGCCTTCGAGAGACTGAACGTGCGGTACTGGACCTTCTCGGTCAGACCAAGCGTATGTACCAGGCCTTCGCCGTGCGGACCGTAGACGCCGATCGAATGCGACTCGTCCACCGCCAGGATGCATCCCAGGCGCTCGCTCACCGCCGCGATCTCCGCCAGCGGACAAACTGTTCCGTAGGCTGAGTAGATCGCATCGACCAGGATCAACCCTGGCCCATGCAACTTCACTTGCCGTTCCAAATGTGCCGCTTGATTGTGCCGGAACGCATGCGTTGCGGCGCCGGCCATATGCGCACCTTCCCACAAGGAAGCGTGCGCGAATTGATCGAGATAAACCGGTGTGCGCTCGTCGACCAGCGCCTGCACGAGGCCGGTGTTCGCGCTCCAGCCCGACTGACAAAGCACGGCGGAATCGGCGCCGAGGTAAGCCGCCATCTGCTGTTCGAACCGGCGCTGCAAACTGGTTGCGCCCAAGAATACCGCCGACATAAACACGCCTTCGGAATGGCTCTCGAGCAGATCGACTTGCGCCTTTACGATTTCATGATGCCCGCCGAGGCCGAGGTAGTCGTTGCTCCACATCTGCAGCGAACCAGGGCCAGGTACGCGCCCCGCAACGACGTGTCCGTCGCGCATACGGTCGACGTAGCCATCGACGCGCGTGCGCAGCGGCGCGTTCTCGCCCCACGGCAAGTCTGGCTCAGTCACGCGCTGGGCGAGTTCCTGCGGATTCCTGACCACGAGCTTCCTCCGGCCGGTCCCACCCCAGCCAGAGCTATGCTTAGCGCGGCGCGATTAATCTGAAGATAAATCGCACGGTCTAAGGCACTGATTGTCAATGCAATTTTAACCGACGCACGAAATATCAACCCATTCATACCGCCACGTCGCAAGGCCCGACGTCGGGTTCAGTCCCGCGCGAACGCGGCGAAATCCCTCACGTTCGTAGAAGCGAACGGCGCGCGCATTGTCCTGATTGACCTCGAGGCTCAACGACCCGCCGCTCAATTGTTTCACCGCGTTAAGGAGTGCGGTTGCGGCACCCGAGCCCCAGGCGTCGGCCGCGACGCAGAGTTGGTCGACGTTCCCCGGCTTTTCATGCGTGACGAAGCCAACCATCTGGCCGTCGGCCGCGCTGAATGC
>JANLXP010000965.1:0-1015 GCA_031365165.1 Alphaproteobacteria bacterium | reverse complement strand
CCTGGCAGCGCATGCTGTCCGGCAGACGGCTTGATCTGCTCGATCCATCGCCGTTCGATATCGAAATCGAAGACATTGCCCATGGGCTCGCGCGCGTCGCACGTTGGAACGGGCAGACGCACGGCGACCACGCTTTCTCGGTGGCGCAGCACTGCATGCTGGTGGAAGACCTTGTGGCGGCGCTGAAGCCCGGCATCGCACAAAGGTCGCGTCTGGCCGCACTGCTTCACGACGCGCCCGAATATGTGGTCGGCGACCTGATCAGTCCGTTCAAGGCAGCCGTCGGCCTCGATTACAAATCGCTCGAGAACAAATTGCTGGCCGCAATCCATCTCCGCTTCGGCTTGTCCGCGCAGTTGCCGGAGGACGTAACCGCGCTGATCAAACGTGCCGACAAGGCCGCTGCCTATTTCGAGGCGACGCAACTCGCGGGCTTCTCTTCGGAAGAAGCGCTCGAGTTCTTCGGTCCGCCGCGGGGACTGCCGCAAGTGAAACTGCTGCCCCTCCCCGCCCGCGAGGCGCAGAAGAAATTCGTCGAACGCTTCACCGAATTGCTGCCGTCGGCACGGGCCTGACGGGCATGCCCCTAATCTATGTCTGCCCGAAGAGCCAAGTGCCGGATGCGGCGCGCCAGTTGCGGCCTTCACATCTGATCACGCTGCTCGATCCAACAGACGACATGCCGACGCCCGAAGAAGTTTCCGGCCACCGCCATTTGCGCCTTGGCATGCACGATGTCGTCGCACCGTCACCGACGCATCACGCGCCGCCCGATGAGATGCATGTGCGCGACCTGATCGCCTTCGCGAAGGGCTGGGATCGAAGCCAACCGATGCTGATCCACTGTTGGGCGGGGATCAGCCGCTCGACCGCCTCGGCGCTCACGATCGCGTGCATGCTGAACGAACCGGGCCGCGAGGCCGACATCGCGCGCATGCTCCGCGCCCGCGCGCCGCATGCGCAACCGAACCAACGCCTCGTCGCCCTCGCCGACGACCTTCTGGGCCGCGAAGGC
>JANLXP010000902.1:0-1265 GCA_031365165.1 Alphaproteobacteria bacterium | reverse complement strand
TGAAGAGTTCGGCAAAATCGGGGTCGCCTTCGAACAGCCCGTAGTAGAGCTGGCGATCACCGAACAGGATTACCTTGGTCGAGAGCGGGATAGGATCGGGCTTCAAGCCTTGCATCGACATGATCGACATACGGTCGGTTGGCGATTCGATCGTGACCGTGCGTGCGCGCAGGCAGCGTTTCAACATCTCCCACGCGTAGGGTTCAAGCAGCAGGCGCCGCGCGTCGATCAGAAGATAGCCGCCATTCGCGAGATGCAGGCTACCTGGACGGATGAGCGTGAAGTCCGTGAACAGCGCGCCCATCTGCGCCTGCTGCTCGATGCGGCCGATTAGGTTGCCGAGCGACGGGTTGTCCTCGACGATGACGGGGGCGCAGGTTTTCGTGCCATCGCCAACGAACAGGTTCACGCGGAAGCGGCGGAAGCGTGGATCGTTTTCGCTGATCGTTTCGGTGGGCGCAGACGAGCCGTCGTCTTGCTTCGCGGGGCCGGCGCCGCGGAAGAGGCCGATCTGCTTGATCAATTCGGCGATCGTCGTTTCGACGTGGGCGTGGATGTCGGGCAGATCCGCGACCGTTGCGGCCACGGTTTTCATCACATCGGTTACGGTGAGGCGGGCGTATTCGCGGTCGAGATCCACCATGCGCTGGCGGCGGTCGCGCTCCCACCCGGGTAAGCGCTCGATCAGCAACGCAAGGTCTTGTTGCAGCGCTTCGATCTTCGCGATGATCACCTTGCGCTCGGTCTCCGGCAGCGCATTGAACGCGTCGGGCGGCATGACGGCGTCTTTGGCGAGTGGCGCGAACGAGAAGCCCGTCTGGGTTCGCATCAGCGTGATGCCTTGCGCGCGCGCCTTTTCGCTCAACGCTTCGAACGCTTGCTCCTGTTCGCCGTTGACGGCTTCGAGTGCGGTGCGGCGGCGTGCTTGATATTCGGCGCTCTCGAACACGGCCGGCACGAGCGCGAACAGCTCGTCGATGGCGTGATCCATCGCTGCTTTGAATGGAGCTGCGCGGCCCGGTGGTAGGGAGAGTGCGCGCGGGCGGTCTGGCTGTTCGGCGTTGGCGACATAAATCCAGTCGGCGGGAACCGGCAATTTCTTGGCGTAAGATTCGATCAGGCCGCGCACGGTGCCATGGCGGGCGGTGCCGCGTTCGCCGAGTACGAACAGGTTGAAGCCGGGCTTATCGATACGGGCGCCGAGGTCGAGCGACTCCAGCGCGCGGCTTTGACCGATCAGGCCATTGAACACCGGTAGGTCGGCT
>JANLXP010000826.1:0-1711 GCA_031365165.1 Alphaproteobacteria bacterium | reverse complement strand
CCAAGATGAACGATGACATCGGCCGCTACGACGACGCGTTCCGCTACTACGATCTCGCGAACAAAGCCGCCGGCGGAAAATACGACGCCAAGGCGCTTGAGCAGGCTTACGCCGACCTCAGGCAAACCTACACGCGCAAATTCTACGAAGACCGCCGCGAGTTCGGCTTGGACAGCGAGCGGCCAGTTTTCATCGTCGGCATGCCGCGTTCAGGCACAACGCTGACCGAAACGATCATCGCCGCCCACCCAAAAGTTCACGCCGCGGGCGAACTTGAGACGATCAAGAAATGCGAACGCGAGATGGCGAGCTTGGTCTTCCGCGACGACGGCATCCACAAGAACGCACGCCAGCTCACCTGGGTTGGCGCCGAAGTCTTGGCGCAGCGCTACCTCGATACGATCGACGTTAGGGCAAAGAACGCCAGCGCAACCCGCGTCACCGACAAGATGCCCCACAATTTCCAAGCCGTGGGTTTCATCGCGACGCTGTTCCCGAAGGCCCGCATCGTCCACACGCGCCGCAATCCATTCGACACCTGCTTGTCGATCTTGCAGCAGAACTTCAACGATGCGCACTCCTACGCGCGCAGCCTCGCCGATCTGGGTCACCACTACGCGCACTACCTGCAACTGATGCAGCATTGGCGCGACGTGCTGCCGGGCCGCATGCTCGAAATCGACTACGAAGATCTGGTCGAGAACCAAGAAGAGGTCTCGCGCAAACTGATCGATTTTGTTGGTCTTCCCTGGGACGAAGCGTGCCTGCGCCCGCAAGACGTCCAACGCACGGTTCTAACAGCCAGTGTCTGGCAGGTGCGCCAGCCGGTTTACAAGCGTTCGGCCGGCCGCTGGAAGAACTACGAACAGCATCTGGGCCCGTTGCGCGATGCGATGAAAGCGGCAGGCGCCAATATCTGACGCTGCGTTCCGTAAACCGGAAAGCCGTCTTAATCCTGTGACTCGAAAAGCACGTTCGCGCTGAGATCGGCGCGAACGTGCACGCGCACTGTGTTCCCGAATCTCGATTTCCCTATATTCCGGCGGTTGGTTAACCAAAAAGATTCGGGCCACTAAGGTCTCGTTAACCACGGGGTGTCCATCTGAGGAAGACGACGGTGCGGAAGCGTCTCCGCGCCACGGCGATATTCAGGAGGGACTAATGAACTTGAAGATGATTGCGCTCGCGACGACTGCCCTCGTGGGCATCGCCGCAGCTCCGGCCCAAGCGGGCCAGTACATGGGCAAAATGAATCTCGGGCTCGGCTACGTCTGGGAAGACTACGATCACAACAACGGCTCTGAAGACAAGCTGGACTACAGCTCGTTGCACGGCAGCGGCTCGGTCAACATTCCCTACAGCGACCGGGTCAACCTGCAGCTCGACATCTTCGGCGAAGCGTCGTTGGACGAAAATCAAGATGATGGCGGCGAACTGAACGGCTCGTACCATGGCGGCTTCGGCGCTGGCGCCCACGTCAACTACAACGATCCGGCTGTCGGTGGCCTCGGCATTTTCGCAGCGGTTGGCCGCGTCAACGTCGGCGGTGATAGCTCGTCCGACGGTGTGGTCTTCGCCGCTGGCCTCGAGGGCCAATACTACTGCAACGTTTGGACGCTGAGCGCCCAAGCCGGTTTCATGGACAGCGACACGACCCTTTGGGGCCTCGTGAAAGACGCTGGCTTCCTCCATGCAGGCGTTGCGTACTACG
>JANLXP010000807.1:0-2971 GCA_031365165.1 Alphaproteobacteria bacterium | reverse complement strand
GCGGCAAATCTTCCGTCAATGAGGGCAACCATATGTGGCGTATAGTGGAGGCGGGCTGTCGCCCACCATTGCCGCGCGCCGGGTTGGCTCCACAACGTCGCCGCGTTCATTTCGGGCGGAACGTCCGCGAAGGTGGAAATGTATCTCACCTGCGTCATGGCGAGTTGCATCATCGCGTGGAAGCGCAATTGCTCTGTTCTGTCGAGTTGGTTCAGATCGGCCAAGCCATCGGAAAAGATGCGTGCGCAATTGGGGTCCGCAGCCAGCATTCTCCGAAATTCTTGTATGTCGGACGACGCCGCGATCAACCGCGATTCCCGCGCCTGCTTCGTATAGATGCGAAGTTGGAGCGCCGCATAGATCAAGGAGGCGACCACGGCGAGCGAAGCCACGATCTGGCTGAGGTAGGAAATTTGTTCGAGCGACAAGAGGGCTCCCACTGAAAGATTCGGTGATCTGCGTAACTGCCAAGCGCAGCCTACTTGCCCGGTTCGCAGTGCCCTTCGCGCACCGTGAGGTTCAGGTGATCGACGTCGGGCTTTTCGAACCCCGCGTGATAAAACCAAAGCCAACCGGCTTCACCGATGAAATCGAGCCGTAAAAACGCCTGGTCTTCGCTCGCCATGAACTTCCACCCATCGCCAAGATAGGTGCCCTGCAGTAAGGCCGACGTCGGATCTCGGCCTGTCGTCTCGATGACGCGCCCCTTCACGTTTTTCTTGGGTGCCGTCACCACAATGCGAAAGCTGCGCTCGCCATCATCCACGAACGCTTTGGGCGGATCGGACCCTTCCATCATCTCGGCTCCAATGCCCGCCGTCTGTTCGACAGTGCAGACGTAAGGTCCGCGCGGAACGTCATTGGGGCCGCAAGCTGCGTTACCGGCGAGCGCGCACGCGCCAAGCGCCGCGGCGAACCGCACTCTCGTCACGAACATCAGGTGCTCCTTCAAAGCGCAAGCTGCATTGTCGGGTACCGGCGGACGCCTGCGCAAGCTTTGACTTGCGCCACCCACATCCACACCGCTATTGCCGTTGGATGCACGACTCCGTTGTTCTGATCGAATTTCTCCTGCGCGGCATAGCCATCGGTGCGCTCGCGGCAAACGGAGTGGCGTTCTTCCGCGCCGGCACGACGCTGTCGATGCGCATTGCGGGCGTGTTATTCTTTTCAAGCACGATCGCCTACGTCGTGAACTCCTCGCCGATATTGCGGCCGATGCTGGGCTACTACGACGCGCCGCTGACGCTGCTGTCGCTCGGCGGTGGCGGCTATTTTTGGCTGTTCGTCATTACGCTGTTTCAAGACCGCAAGCTCACGCCGCCGCTGCTGCTGCCGATTGCGTTCCTAACGGCGGTCGGCCTCGTCGGCGTGTTCACCGTGCCGCCGCTCCGCAACGACGTTTGGATCGTTCACAACCTGATCGAAATCGCACTGGCCTTGCACGCGCTCTATGTCATCTACGAAAGTTGGCGCGGCGATCTGGTTGAGGCCCGCCGCCTCGTGCGCGGCCCGTTCTTGGGGTTGGTCACGCTCTACGTCATCACGATGTCGGGCATCGAAATCGGCGAAGCCGTCGGCGTCGAAGCGTGGTGGTACAGCCTCGTCGGCGGCGGGGTGATGGCATTGTTCTGCCTCGCCGGGTGCTTCGTCTTCCTGCAGACGAACGCCGCGATCTTCGGCACGACCGCGCCCGCAACTGCACGGCCACTCGATGCCCCGCGCATCGACCCCGCCGACCGCATCTCACTCGAAAAGCTGGCTGACGTGATGGACAAAGGCGCCGCCTGGAAGGACGAAAACCTCACCATCGGCGCCCTTGCCGAAAAAGTAGGCGTGCCCGAACACAGGCTCCGCCGCCTCATCAACGACAATCTGGGCCACCGCAATTTCGCGGCCTTCGTCAACATTCGCCGGATCGACGCGGCCAAGCAAACGCTGGCCGACCCTACCCAATCCCGCACAACGGTTGCCGCCATCGCCTTCGACCTAGGCTTCGGCTCGCTCGGCCCCTTCAATCGCGCCTTCAAAGAAGCGACCGGCAAAACCCCGACCCAATGGCGCCGCGACTCGTTGCACGCAGATCAAAAGCCCCTTGATGACAAGGGGGAATTTACGGCGTAGGCTTAGTGGCAGCCCATGGCTAGCGTTGAACGAGAATCGGAGAAGAGGAATGTCGACGCGGGACGAAAAAGAACAAAGCAAAGAAACTTCAATTTCTCTCTCGGACGATGACATCAAGGTGACGCGCCAACGCGAACGGCGCTCGTTCTTGAAAGCCGTTGGGCTCGGCGTTGTCGGCGTTGCGGCGCTTGTGGCAGCACCTAGGGTCACAGCGCGTGACGATGACCCGTCTGACGGCCGTGACAGCGACACGGCGGACAATGGCGGACATCAAAGCAACTTCCCGAAGGGCAGCAGCGATGGCGACGAAACGGTCAACAAGGACTTGAAGGCGACCGACAGCGACGACAACAACAGCAAAGAAACGGATTCCGACGAGAACAGATTGCGCGACGTGAAGCGATCGACCGACTCGGATTGAACGAACTGACCGGCATTCAGCAAGGTCATGACGGCTCTGGACCAACAGCACGGGCTTTCGTTTGTTGAACTCGTTGCGCCTATCCCCGTTGAAGCGTTTTTTGCGGATATTTGGGAAAAGCGCGTCAAGATCGTTAGTCGGCAAGACCCCGATCACTTTCGCGGACTGATCACGACAGATGACGTCGACGCCGCCATCGCTTCGATGGGGCTTTCTTTTCCCGACCTCTACGCCAACGTCACTTTCCCATAGACACTGCGACATCCGTTTCGGACACCGTTCGTTCTCCCCTTCGGGCTTTTTTTCGCAGCCATTCTCGCGCAGGCGCTTCGATCCAGCGGTAGGTCAAGGAGGCGACTATAATATCGAAGAGCAGGGTTGCGAAGAGCAGCATCAGGACGGTGGGAGTATCCATCGGCCCGGTGG
>JANLXP010000746.1:0-8947 GCA_031365165.1 Alphaproteobacteria bacterium | reverse complement strand
GCTAGCGCGCGCAATTTGCCCGAATTTGCGTGGAATACTCTTGGCAACAGTGTCGTTTCATAGAGAAAAATCGGGCAATTGCGGGGACATATCGTTGCCGCAAAACGACTGAGCAAAGTTCGCAAAATATATTGGCGGACCATCGTTGGTGCCTACCATCGATACTCTTTCGATCTACTCTTATTTCTGGCGCATCATGCAATTCGAGTCGAAGGTCTTCGAAACGATGCGCAGTCGAAACGACACTGGCAAAATGCGCTTGTGAGCAAGTCGCTCCCAAAATGGGCTATATTCTCAACAATACCGCCGACATTCAGCTCAGGCAGTGTCGAATGACCTACAAACTATCGCTGTGTTCAGCCACTATTCGGGTCGGCCTACCTAGTGAGCAAAGGTGCGGAAAATTCGTGGCGGACAGAGAGAGATTCGAACTCTCGATACCCGTGAAGGTATACACGCGTTCCAGGCGTGCGCCTTAAACCACTCGGCCATCTGTCCGTTTCGGTCCCTTCGGCGGACCGGCGCGGGACTATAGTCGGGGGCGTTGCGCCTGCAACCCCCCAATCGTGGCGGCATTCTGCGCGGGACTTCGTCTTGAATTGGGGTTCGATTCGGCGTTTGTTCGGAAGTCCCCGATAGGAGCGACATGATGAAGACGCTGATTCCTGTTGTGGCCTTGTTGGTTTGCGCTGCTGTGTTTGCGGGTGTTGCGTTCGCCGAAGGCGAAACGGCGCCGCCTGCCGCCCAGCCCGCACCTGACACCCCCACATGCGCGCCGGCGAACCGGATTCGATCCTGGTCGTATGTGGACGACCGGCATGTCTATCTGACCATGCAGGACAAGCGACGGCGATTTCTGGTGACCTTTCTGGGGCCGTGCAAAGGCGCGAAGTGGTCAACGATCGTGCAGCTGGCGCGCGGGAGCGTGGGCAAGTGCCTGTGGGCGGGCGATCAGCTCATTTTCAGAAGCATGCCGATGGACGTGGAGGGCGCTTGCTGGATCGACAACATCGAACCTGCGCCGCCGGCCGAGCCCGCGCCGCAACGGACCCGCACAACACCCCCGGAACGACCACCGACGTTTTGACCGCGGCGTTTCAGACCTTTGCTAGCTGCTTCAATACGCGCCAACGGCGGGTCAAGGACTTGTAGAGCAAGTACGCCGCGCCGAAGGGCAGCAGGACGGCGATGGCGAGAAACTCGCCGCTGCGCGCCCTGATCTGAAGACCGCCGCCGAACAACGCGAACAACGCGGCGGCTGCGATGGCTGTCGCGAAAATCAGCAGTACGACAATCACGACCAGACCGGCGGGCCGGTTCCAGAAGCTCAGACCTTCGGTCATCGCCAGCGGCGTGTGGCCGACGCTTGCTGCGGCTCCCGTGACTTGCGTCGCGAAGGCTTGCAGGTCTGGGATCTCCGCACCGTGCGCCATGACGCGGTAGGCATTGCCGTCGCGCGTCGCAATTTCGATCACGCTGTCGAGGCCGCTTTCGACGTTGCGAAAGGCGGCGATATCGGCGAAGGCAATCAGCCGGCGCCGCGTGACCCCCATGAACGGGACCTTGGGCGTTTCTTCGATGCGGACGCCGCCAGGCTCGATCGTCCAGCGGTGCTTCGCGTAGGCCGACGCCATGACGGCAACGATACTCACGAGGATCGCGCCCACGAGGTAGAGGACGATCGACAGGATCGTGTTGCCATCTTCGACGAAGGCGATGGCGGCGGCCATGCCTGCGAACATCGCAACAAACAGAATGCAAATCGACGTGAGCACGAAGGCCACGTGGCGGTAAGTGCATTCGAAGGCAGGCAGGTTCACCGCTGCTTGCCGCCCGTCGCCTTTGCGACGGCGCCTACGATTTTGGCTGCCACAGCTTCGATGTCGGCCTCGGTCAACGTGCGGTCTTTGGGCTGCAACCGTACGCTGATGGCGAGCGACTTCATGCCCGGGTCGATCCCCTGCCCCTCGTACACGTCGAAGACGCTGACGCTTTCGATGAGCGCGCGATCGGCCGTCACAGCTGCCTTGATGATGTCGGCGGCCGGAACCTTCGCGTCGACCAGGAAAGCGAAGTCGCGTTCCACGGCTTGAAACTCGGACAGGTCGAGCTTCGGCTTCGTCTTCGTCGGCTTTGCCTTTTGCGTCGGCAACGTTTCCAGCATCACTTCGAACGCGGCGACGGGGCCGGTGAGATCGAATGCCGCCAGGATGCGCGGATGCAGTTCACCGAAATAGGCGAGCACGTTCTTCGGGCCCAAGCGAAGCGCGCCGGAGCGGCCGGGGTGGAACCACGCGGGCGCATCAGCACTGACTTGCGCCGTGTCGGCGGCGAAGCCGCAGGCTTCTAAGATCGCCATAACGTCAGCCTTTGCCTGGAAGACGTCGGCGTTCCAGGCTTGCTTGCCCCAGTTGCGCGGACCGGCGCCGACACGGATGGCGGAGGCGGCTGTTAATTGCTCGCCGGGGTCGGGGCCGGTGAATTGCGGGCCGACTTCGAAGAGGGCCAGATCTTTTGCGCCGCGCGCCGCGTTGCGTTGCGCGGCGGCGAGGAGGCCCGGCAGTACGCTCGGGCGCATGGCATCGAGATCGGCGCTGATCGGGTTTGCGAGCAGCAATGCGTCCGGCACGCCGCCGAAGAGTGCGGCTTGTGCTTTCGAGACGAAGGACCACGTCATCGTTTCGGTGAGGCCGCGTGCGGCAAGTGTGCGCTTCGCGGCGCGCACTCGCTTTTGCATCGGCGTCAGCACTGGCAGCGGCACGGACGCAGGCCGCGGCAGCGGCGTCGATGGGATTTTGTCGAAGCCCGCGATGCGCACGACTTCCTCCACCAGATCGGCGGGGCCATGGATGTCGGGGCGCCAAGATGGAACGGCGACGCGCGTGCCGACGACGGCGCGGAAGCCCAAGCGATCGAGGATGGTCATCGCCTCGCCCGCGTGGATTTTCATGCCGCAGAGTTTTTCGATGAGCGCCGGATCGAACGTGATGTCGCGCTTCGTGTCCGGCGCGCGGCCCGCCACGGTGACGTCGGAGGCTTCGCCGCCGCAGAGGTCGAGCACGAGTTTGGTCGCGAGGTCGAGGCCTGGCACCACGTATTCCGGATCGACACCGCGCTCGAAGCGGTAGCGTGCGTCGGAATTGATGCCGAGCTCGCGGCCGGTACGTGCGGTGCGCACGGGATCGAAGTAGGCGCTTTCGATGAAGACGCTCGTGGTTGCTTCGGTGACGCCGGTGGTTTCGCCCCCCATGACGCCGCCCAAGCCCAACACGCCGTTGTCGTCGGCGATGACGCACATTTCGGCGTCCAGTTCGTAGGTCTTGCCGTCGAGCGCGAGGACGCTCTCGCCCTTCTTCGCGAGGCGGGCGTGAATTTCGCCTTTGAGCTTGTCGGCGTCGTAGACGTGTAGCGGACGCGCGCGATCGAGCGAGATCAGGTTCGTGATATCGACGAGTGCTGAGATCGGGCGCAGACCCACGGCCTTCAGCCGCTGTTGCAGCCACGCCGACGACGGGCCGTTCTTCACGCCTTTGACCATGCGCCCGGCGAAGACGGGGCACGCGTTCTTTGCCGCTTCGTCGAAATGTAACCCGATCGCGATGGCGTTCTTGAAACGCGGATTGATCTTGATCGGTTGCTCGGCCTTCAAGTGGCCGATGCCTGCGGCCGCGAGATCGCGCGCGACGCCGCGCACACCCGTGCAATCCGGTCGGTTCGGTGTCAGCTTGATCTCGATCACCGGGTCGGTCAGGCCCATAATTTCGGCAAACGGTTTGCCGACGGGCGCATCTTCGGGAAGTTCGATGATGCCGTCGTGTTCTTGGGATAAGCCCATCTCGCGTTCGGAGCAGAGCATGCCGTTCGATTCGACGCCGCGGATCGACGACTTCTTTAGTTCGAGGCCGGTGCCGGGGACGGTGACGCCGGCGTGCGCGAACACGCCCTTCATGCCGGCGCGTGCGTTCGGGGCGCCGCAGACGACTTGCAGTTTTTCCTTGCCGGTGTCGACGATGCAAACGCGCAGCTTGTCGGCGTTCGGATGCTTCTCGGCGGAGACCACGTAGGCGACCGTGAACGGCGCCAGGTCTTTCGCTTTATCGTGCACGCTTTCCACTTCGAGGCCGATGTGGGTCAGCGTGTCGGCGATCTTTTCGACGGGCGCGTCGGTGTCGATGTGGTCCTTGAGCCAGGACAGGGTGAATTTCATCGGCTGAGCCCTCCCGCGAGCGAAGGCACATCAAGGGCCGCGAAGCCGTAGTGTTTCAGCCAACGCGCATCGCTGTCGAAGAACGCGCGCAGATCGGGTGCGCCGTACTTCAACATGGCGAGACGGTCGAGGCCCATGCCCCACGCGAAGCCTTGATACTTCGCGGGATCGTGGCCGCACATTTCGATGACCTTCGGATGCACCATTCCGCAGCCCAAGATCTCAAGCCAATCGTTGCCCTGCCCCAGCTTCACTTCGCCGCCCGAACGGTCGCAGCGGATGTCGACTTCGGCGGAGGGTTCCGTGAACGGGAAGTGCGACGGGCGGAAACGCATCTCGACCTTCGGCACTTCGAATAGCGCGCGGCAAAATTCTTCCAGGATCCACTTCAGGTGGCCCATGTGCGAACTCTCGTCGATCACCAGACCTTCGATCTGGTGAAACATCGGCGTGTGCGTTTGGTCGCTATCCATGCGGTAGACGCGGCCGGGCACGATGATGCGGATCGGCGGCTTTTGCGTCAGCATCGTGCGGACCTGAACCGGCGACGTGTGCGTGCGCAGCAGGTGGCGCGTGCCGTCAGCCTTCGGCTTCAGGTAAAACGTGTCGTGCATCTGGCGCGCGGGATGTTCCGGCGGGATGTTCAGCTTTGTGAAGTTGTAGTCGTCGGTTTCGATGTCCGGGCCTTCGGCGATTGCGAAGCCCATGTCGGCGAATATGGCGGTTGCCTCGTCCAGAATCTGGGAGACGGGGTGAATACGGCCCGTCATCTCCGGCCGCATCGGCAGCGTGACGTCGACGCGCTCAGCGCCGAGCTTTGCTTCGAGCGCGACATCGCCGAGTGCGCTCTTGCGTGCCCCAAGCGCTGCCGTCACGCGATCGCGCATGCCGTTGATGATCGGGCCCTTGGCCTTACGTTCATCCGGGCTCATCGAGCCCAGCGTCTTCAGCGCTTCGCTGATCGAGCCTTTCTTGCCGAGCAGATCGACGCGGGCTGCTTCAAGCGCCGCTTCATCGCCTGCTTTGGCAATGCGGGCCAGGGCTTCGCGTTCCAGTGATTCCAGGTCTTGCATTTCAATTGCTCCGAATCGCTTCGCGCCGGTCACGGGCGCATGTTCTCACGCTCCGGCCCGAGGGTCAGAGGCTGCATGCGATCCGAAGCGAGAATGAAACGACTACGCTTTCGCCGCGCTTGCCGCCTGGTCGACCAGGGCCTTGAAGGCCTCGGGCTCGCGCACAGCGAGGTCTGCGAGAATCTTGCGGTCAACCGCAATCCCCGCAATCCCGAGACCGTTGATAAATCGGCCGTAGGTCAGACCGTGCTCGCGGACGGCAGCGTTAATGCGCTGAATCCAAAGCGCACGGAAATTGCGCTTCCTGAGCTTGCGGCCGATGTAGGAATGTTGGCCCGATTTATCGACGGCCGCGTTTGCGGTCGTGATGTTGTTCTTGCGGCGGCCTTTGAAACCTTTGGCCTGCTTCAAGACCTTCTTGCGGCGAGCGTGGCTCGGAACCGCGCGTGGTGCACGTGACATGAGTGTTCGTCCTTACCGGTTATAGGGCATCCAAAGCTTTACGCGCGGCGTGTCACTCTCAGAGAGAATGAACGTGCCCCTGGCGTGCAGCTTGCGCTTGGAAGAGCGCCGGATCAGACGGTGGCGTTTCATCACGCCGCCATGCTTCACCTTACCGGTGGCCGTCATTTTGAAGCGCTTTTTAGCGCCCGATTTGGTCTTCAACTTGGGCATTTCGGTCTCCTTATGCTGGAACGCGTGTGAGCCCTTGAGAGCTCGGAACCGCCTGGGCATGCCCCGCCCGACCGTTCGTGAGGGGCGGGAAATACCCCAAACCTCCGCCGGAAAGCAAGGGATGGGCGGCCCCCGCGTCAACTTGGGACCGCCCACACTATTAGAGAGCCCGCCGGGAGAGGATTTCCCAGCGCCAGAGCATGCCGACGCCGGCAACGCCCAGGCTTGCGAGCAGGCCGAGCCACACCCCGAGGCCATCGAGCCCGGCCCACTTGGCCAGGCCGTAGGCCAAGGGGAAGCCGATCAGCCAGTAGCTCAAGCCCGCGATCCACATCGGGGCGCGTGCGTCCTTGATGCCGCGCAAGCTCGACTGCGCCGTCACTTGGAGAGCGTCGAAGAGCTGGAATGCGGCGGCGACGTACAAGAACGTACCCGCGAGCGGGATGACGCCCGCGTTGTTCGGATCGCTTGCGTCCAAGTAAAGACCTGCCAGCGTCTCGGGCATCGCAGCAATCACGATGCCGCAAAGCGCCATGAACCCGCAGCCAACCATGATCGCCGTGTGACCGGCGCGCCTGGCGCCGATCGCATTGCGTGCGCCTACGGCAAGGCCCACACGCACGGTCGCCGCCATGCCGATCCCAAGCGGCACCATGAAGGTGACGGACGGAATATTCAGAGCGACTTGGTGCGCCGCGACAGCCGTCGCGCCCAGCGTTCCCATGATCAGCGTGGCCGAGTTGAACAGCATCGCCTCGAAGATCAGGGACGACCCCATCGGCAGACCGAGCCAAAAGATCTCAGAAAACTTACGCCAGTCGGGCCGGAAGAACCGGTGCAGCAAGTGATACTTCCTGAACGCCGGCGCAAGCAGCACCAACGCTAAGAGTGCCGAGAACGAGAACGCATAGGCGAGCGTGCTCGCCATGGCCGAGCCGACGAGTCCGAACGCGGGCACGCCGAAGTGTCCGTAGATCAACACATAGTTCGCGGCGATATTCACAAGCACCGTTGCGATTGCGACGCCGAGCACTGGACGCTGCTTGTCGATTGCCGTCGCGAAGCCCCGCAACAATGCGGTGCCCAGCCAGAACGGCAAGCCGATGCTGATGACTTGCACCCAAGGCTCCGCCATCGCCGCGATCTTCGGGTCTTGGCCTAAGAACACGAGTGCCGGGCGCGCCCACAGGAGGGCCACCATCAGAACTGGCGACATCAGACCGATCGCCCAGAAGCCCATGCGCACGGTGGCGCGCACGCGCGCGCGATCGTTCGGATGCGCGCCCAAAGTTTGCGCAACGATGGGCGAGACCGCCATCACGGGCCCGAAGCCGATCAACCAGGCGAGGTAGAAGAGCACGGCGCCGATGCCGGTCGCCGCGAGCGCGTCCTTGCCGAGGTGGCCGACCATGATGATGTCGGCGGTGAGCGAGCCGATTTGGGCAAGCTGCATCGCGATCAACGGTGTTGCGAGTTTCAACAGCTCGCGCGCCTCGTCGATCCAAGGTTTCAGGATCGCCTTGCGCCCGGCTTCGTCGGTATTGCGGTCAAAATATGTGGTCATGGTCTTGATCATGGTACGGCTCAATTTGTTCGCCCGCCGCTTGATTCCGCTCACTTGTCCGGGGTTCGACGGGCAAACAAAAACCCCTCCGGAGCGGTGCTCGGGAGGGGTGGCGAAGGCACAGGCCTTTCGGCTTGGCGCTAAACCATGACTCCCTCACGAGCCAAAAGAACCGCAAAACGCGGCGCCGGATATCCGGCGCAGCCCGCAGCGGTCATGATGTTGATCGACGTCGTCATCAAATCATCGGCTCGTGTTTGGACGCGAAGCCCCATGCCTCGCGATTGAACCTGGGGATACGCGCGGTCGATTTTGATGTCAAGGCATGACAGCCATGCACGCCGCAAAACGCATGACGGCTGTTACATTTCAGCGCACGCGGCCGACTATCTCGGGCGGGAGGCGCGCTCCAACACCGCCGTATCGAGGTACTCGGCAAAGTCCACAATCTGGCCGTCGTTCATGGTGACGAGGTCGACCTTTTCAACGCGCGCCAGCTGGCCCGTGGAGTTGTTCCGCACTTCGACCGTGCTGTGCACGGCAAACCGCGTGTCATTGTGCGCGATGATCTCGTGAATGCGCATTGTTTGCACGGTCCAATGACGTTGCGAGATGGCGGCATAGGCGTGGACTTCATTGATACCCTGTCGCTCGCCTGCGGTTTCCAGACGGTTCGCCTTTCCAGGGGATCGCCAACGAATCGCCGGCGAAAACAAAAGGACGACGTGGTGGAACTCTCCCCGCTCGCTATGAGCGCAGGCTTCGCGGAGGATCTTCTCGTTCGGCCCAATGGTTCTTTCATTGGCCACGGGGAGCACGCCTCGACGCCCGTTCAAGCGGCGCCGTGTCATAGACCTCGAGATAAGAAACGCATTTTCCATCTTTCATGGTGACCAGATCGACACGCTCAACGCTCACCCTGGCACCGCTTCGGTGATGCACGCCCGTCACGGCTGTCCGCACAACAAAGCGGCGGTCGTCCTCGTGGAACATCTCGAGTAGTTGGATCCGCGCAAATGTCCAATTTTCGGCAAGCGCTCGAATGAAGGCGCGTGCTCCGTCATGGCCATGCCACTCTCCACAGTGATCCAGTCGGTTGGGAGCGCCAAACGACCTCATCACGACATCGTCGGCGAGCATCGAGATAACAGTTTCCAAGTCACCACTTTCGTAGAGTTGGTAGATTTCTCGCAGTTTCTTTTCGTTTGGGCCCATCAGCAAGTCTACCCGGCTCGTGTTACCCCTCTGGATTGTAGCATGTTTGTCAGCGGCGGCGAGGCGGACCTTGTGTCACGTATTGTTCGGTAGAGGCGAGGACCCTTCCCCCGCCTCTACCTTTAGCTTTAGCCCTTCACGCAGACGATCTGGCGCAAGGTGTGGACCACTTCCACCAAGTCGGCTTGCGCCGCCATGACGGCGTCGATGTCC
>JANLXP010000578.1:0-4144 GCA_031365165.1 Alphaproteobacteria bacterium | reverse complement strand
GGATTGAAGACGGGCCACACGGCTGACTCCGGCTACGGCATGGTGGCATCGGCCGTGCAGGACGGGCGTAGACTGATCCTTGTCGTGAACGGTCTTGCCAACGAGGTCGAACGCGCGGCCGAGACGAAGCGCTTGCTCGACCTGGGCTTCCGCGAGTTCCGCAGCTACGCGCTACTCAAAGCCGGCGATGTCGTTGGTGAAGCGGAAGTGTGGGCCGGCGAACAACGGGCCGTGCCGCTTGCCGTACGCCAGCCTGTGAAGCTCATCATGCGGCGCGCGTCGCGCGAAGGCCTCAAAGTCGTGCTGAACTACAACGAACCAGTAATGTCGCCAGTTCAGCGCGGCCAAGAGCTAGGCAAGCTCACGATCACCGCACCCGGGATGCCTGACCAAATCGTGCCCGTCTACGCAGGCGGCGAGGTCGAAGTTGGCGGCCTCTTCACACAAGTCCGGGTTGGCATGAAAGAGCTGCTGTCGGGCGGACCCGAGCCGCAGCCCGCGTCCGAAGTCGTCAAGTTGAAGGATGACGGCGGCATCCCACCGCCGGCGACCCAATGAACCGCGGCCGCTTCATTACCTTCGAGGGCGGAGAGGGAACCGGAAAATCGACGCAAGTGCGCCTGCTGGCCCAACATCTGTCGCATGGCGGGGCAGATGTCGTGCAAACACGCGAACCTGGCGGCTCGCCCTCGGCTGAAGAAATTCGCGCCCTCTTGGTCACCGGCGCAGCCGACCGCTGGTCGCCACTCGCAGAGACGCTGTTGTTCTACGCGGCGCGCGTCGAACATTGGCGCCAGGTCATCGAGCCGGCATTGTCGCGCGGAGCGCATGTCATCTGCGACCGTTTCGCGGATTCGACGATGGCCTACCAATGCTACGCCGGCGGCCTCGACAAGCGTGTGGTGAACGAACTTCACCGCCTAGCAATGGGCGGTGCCGAACCTGACCTAACGCTCGTCTTAGATTTGCCCGTCGACGAAGGCTTGAAACGCGCCGCAGCCCGTCGCGACGACGAGACGCGCTTCGAACGCAAAGGCCGCGAGTTTCACGAACGCCTCCGCAACGGATATCTGGACATCGCCCGCGCCGCGCCGAAACGGTGCGCCATCGTCGATGCCTCGCAGAGTGTCGAGCGCGTGCAAGAAGCTGTGCGCTCAGTGGTATCGACGCGGTTAGGCCTCGGCTAATGGCACCGCGAGCCCGCACTGCGGATGCTGAACCCACGCCTGAAAGCGACCGGATCGGCGACCTGATGCACCCGCGCGAGCGCCTCAATCTTTTCGGCCACGAGGCGGCGGCGCGAACCCTGGCGACCGCAGCGTGTTCGGGACGGCTGCACCACGCGTGGATCCTCGCGGGACCAAAAGGCGTGGGGAAGGCAACTCTGGCCTGGCGTTTCGCACGCGCCGTGCTGGCGCACGGTGCCGAGAAGTGTCCGGACGACCTTGCCGTCCCCGAAGGAAATCTGGTCGCACGCCAGGTTGCAGCACTCGCGCACCCGGACCTCATCGTCATTCGCCGCCCATGGGACCACGACAAAAAGCGGTTCAAGACCGAGCTTCCGGTGGACGAGGTCCGTCGCCTGCACGGCTTCTTCTCGCGCCATGCGTCGGAGGGCGGCGCACGCATCGCCATTATCGACACCGCCGACGATATGAACCGCGCCTCGCAAAACGCGTTGCTGAAAATCCTCGAAGAGCCGCCGTCCGATGCGATCCTCCTGCTGATCTCGCACGCGCCGGGTGGCCTTCTGCCCACCACGCGCTCGCGCTGCCGCCTGCTGACCCTGCGCAAACTCGACGCCGAACCAATGGAGGACGCAGTCACCGAACTCGCGCCCGCCGTCGACCAAAAGTCCCGCGCATTGCTGTCGGCCTTGGCGGACGGTGCACCCGGCCGCGCCTTGGAGCTTGCCGAAACCGACGCTATCGCAACTTACCGAGACATTTCGGAGTTGTTGTTTTCGCTGCCGCGGTTGAACGGCGCCAAGCTCTTCGGATTCGCCGAAAAGATCGCGCGCGCACCTGCCGATCGCGGCCTTGGCCTATTCGTGACCTTGCTCTCGCAAATCGAAGAACGCGCACTCCGCGGAGCGTACGCGGCGCTGGAACCTGTTCCGGGAGAGGACGCTTTGCTGCGACACCTGCGCGCGGCCATGCCGTTGGACCGCTGGTCCGGGCTTTGGGAGACACTCAAGACCGACGCCTTGCGCGCCGATGACCTGAACCTCGACAAGAAACAACTGGTCCTCAACACGTTTTTTGCTATTGAGGCGGCGTCCCAGCGCTGACGCCAAACCATGTTCGTCGATAGCCATTGCCACCTCGATTTCCCCGACTTCGGGCCGGAGCTCGACGCCGTCGTGCGCCGCGCGCGCGAAGCAGGGGTCGGCACGATGCTGACGATCGGAACGCGCCTCAGCGCGTTCGACGGAGTCCGCGCCATCGCCGAACGCTACGACGACATCTGGTGCTCGGTCGGCGTGCACCCGCACGAAGCGGCCGTCGAACCTCTGAACGAAGCCAAGGTCTTGGTCGAACGCGCGGCTCACCCGCGCGTCGTCGGTATCGGCGAAGCGGGCCTCGACTATTTCTATGAGCACAGCCCGCGCAACGATCAGATCCGCAATTTCCGGGCGCACATCGCGGCCTCACGCGAACTGCAACTGCCGCTTATCGTCCACGCACGCGACGCAGACGACGACCTTTGCGATATACTGCGCGAAGAAACAGCGCGCGGTGCATTCCCGGGGCTGATCCATTGCTTTTCGTCGACCGCCAAGCTGGCGCAAACCGCTCTGGAAATCGGCTTCTACATCTCAATCTCAGGCATCGTGACCTTCAAGAAAGCGGACGAGCTGCGCACCATCGTGGCAACGGTGCCGCTGGAGCGGCTGCTCGTCGAAACGGATGCGCCGTACCTCGCGCCGATGCCTCATCGCGGCAAGCGCAACGAGCCCGCATTCGTGAAGAACACGGCGGAAGTGGTGGCGCGCTTGAAGGGCGTCGACGTCGCGCTTCTTGAGCAAGCAACAACCGACAACTTCTTCCGCCTATTCACGAAGGCCCGGCGTCCCGCATGACCGCGGGCCTCAAAGTCACGATCTTAGGAAGCGGTTCATCCGGCGGCGTGCCGCGTCTCGGCGGAAGTGACGGGGCAGGGGAGTGGGGCGCTTGCGATCCGGGCGAACCGAAGAACCGCCGCCGCCGTTGTTCCATCCTCGTCGAACGCGGCCCAACCCGCGTCTTGGTCGACACGAGCCCCGACATGCGCGAGCAGCTGTTGAGCGCGCGGGTGAGCAAGCTCGACGCAGTCCTCATCACGCACGATCACGCCGATCAACTTCACGGCTTCGATGATCTACGCATGATCGCGCAGAACATGATGCGCCGCGTCGATGTTTATGCAGCGCCGGAAACGATGCGCGCGATGAAGAAGCGCTTCGACTACTGCTTCAAAGATGGCGAACGCGGCGGTTATCCGGCGATCATCGAAGACCACACGATCCAGCGGCCGTTTCGCGAGTTCGCGATCGGCGGGACCGGCGGACAGATCGCGGTGCGCACCTTCGACCAGGATCACGGCACGATGGTCAGCCAAGGCTTCCGCTTCGGACCCGTGGCGTACTCGTCGGATGTCGTGGGGCTAACCGACGATGCGTTCAACACGCTCGAAGGCGTCGAGTGTTGGATCGTCGATGCGCTGCGCTACCGCGCACATCCGACACACGCGCATGTCGAAAAGACAGTGAGCTGGATTGAACGCGTGCGGCCGAAGCGCGCCATTCTGACGAACCTCCACACCGACCTGGACTACCAGACCTTGCGTCGCTCATTGCCGAACGGGGTAGAACCTGCGTTCGACGGTATGACGATCGACCTCTGACACGCCGCGGCGTTTACCGAACCAGAGCCCTGCAATCTCAAGGCGAAAGCCATCCATTCCGCGACTTTACCTTGGGGACACTGTGTCTGTTTTTCAGTTTGCCTGTGCTCTGATTCTTTGAGATAACCCAACTCGGGGTTGCGCCGTTATTGCGGCGTGAGAGTTCTTTGTGGGTTTCGGGCGGGGGATCATCGGGCAGTCGGGCCATTTGGCGCGACCTGTTCGAGATAACAGGCTAGTCCAGTTCAGGCGCGGCTTA
>JANLXP010000722.1:0-1091 GCA_031365165.1 Alphaproteobacteria bacterium | reverse complement strand
GCCTTCTCCAGGTGCCACTTGTCCTTCAGGAGCTGCGCAGCCCCGGCGTCGATTCGGCCGCGAAACTGCTCCCCGCCCTCATAGATGAACATGATCACGTCCTGCAGCTTGAGGCCGCTGTTGGACACATGCAGAGCGTGAATGACGGTCTGGCCCTTCTCGTCGCCCTGGCGCAACCACAAGCCGTTATCGGACACGGCGAGCAACGAGGGTTTGCCGCGGATGTAGCGCGCCTCCAACTCCTCGTAGCGCGAGATCATCATCGACGCGAAGGGGTTGTACGCAGCCGTCATGAAGATGCCGATGAGGAGCGCCGAGACCAGGGCAGGGGCGAGGAACAACCACGCCGAAACGCCGGCTGCGCGCGCAATGACCAATTCTTGATTTCGCGTCAGCCGCGCGAACGACCAAATCGCACCGAACAACACCGCGAACGGCATCATCTTCTCGGTCACGGTCGGCAGCTTCAACAGCGCCATGCGCATAATCGTCGTCAACGGCACGCCTTCGCGGCCCGCGGTGCGCTGCAAAAGTTCCACGATGTCGATGACGAAGGCGAGCGTCATGCAAATGCCAAACACCAGCGCAACGCTCAGCAAGAACTGCTTCGCGAAATACTTCGACATCGTCCAGCCGAGATTCATTGTGCGGGCTCCGCGATGGGCTCGGCCATCTTGCCTTTGCGCAACTGCTCGAAGCGTGGATGCGCCAGATTGACGATGAGGGCTACGACCCAAAGCGCAGGCCACGCATACATGAAGACCGCCATATCCGGGTTCGATGCAGTCCATTGCTGGAACGCAAATCCCGGCAGGCGCGCCGCAAACATCGCAAGAAATGCGAGGCCGATCCGGCCGGCATAGCCGCGCCGGTTGAAGTTGCCGCCCACGAGCGCCACCACGGCGATCAACGCGAACACAATGCTGTAAAGCGGCCCGCTCAGACGGTTGTGCGCTTCTGAGATGAATTTCTTCCTCTGCTTCTCGGGGACAGTTGTTTCGGGGTAGAAGAGTTCGTTCAACCACCGCTCGGCCACTTCCGGGATGCGCGTGTTTTGGCCTTTGTCGAACTGGCTGAGGTCGAACGTGTAC
>JANLXP010000576.1:0-3477 GCA_031365165.1 Alphaproteobacteria bacterium | reverse complement strand
ATCTTCAAGCCGAGTTCGTAAGCATCGACCAACTCGGAGTCGAAGCTCGTGTCGGGTGCCCGAACAGTCTGGGGACCCGGAAGAGTCGCCGGCGTCACGATCGATCCCAGCGCATCGCTGAACGCGCGGTCTAGATTGAAGCCGCCCGCCTTGTACCCCCGCGAATAGCTTGCGTAGGTGTTGAGGTTCGCATTGAACTGATAGGCGAGCGTCGCGATGCCCGAGAATTCGTCCTCCGTCCGCGACTGCAAGTGCGGAGCCGACGCCGTAAACACGTCGAGAGCATGCCGCGCAAACGGCAGACACGCCAGCGCCACCAACCGCCGCTGCGCATCCGTCAGCCCCAGATTGAACGCCTGTGCATTCGGATCAAGACCAAGATCCAAACCACCGCCCTGGGTCTCGACGTTGCCGCAGCCCGTTTGACCGACGGTGCTGTATGTCGCACGGAAGTCCTTCGTTTCCGTCGTCCAACGCACACCGGCAATGAAATCCAAATCGTCCGTCAAATGGAAGACGTTGTGCGTGAACGCCGCGAACGACTCGGCGTTTTGCGTGTAGTTGTCGTTGTCGCCGGCGATTGTAGCGTAGACCGGTGTTCCGATCGGCTGACCGAAACCGGCGAGCGCGCCGCGCAGAGCCAGAGGCGAGTCACCAACCCGATGCTGCGCCAAGAACTGTTCCGCGTCGGCGCCAAAGCGCAGCCGGTATTGGCGCGTGATGTCTTCGTTCGAATAGAACACGCCGAAGAGCCAGTTGACCCAGCCGGTTTCGCCGTTGAGCCGTGTCTCGTGCGTAAACGTCTCGAACTTGTTGAAGTTCGTGCCATCGTCGGGGAACGACAGGATATCTGCACCGGAGAAGTCCGCGTCCTGACCGTAGGCGTTTTCCCACTCCCGGTACGCCGTGATCGAGGTCAACTTCACGCCACCGAAGCGCCAATTGAGCTCGCCCGAAACGCCTTTGTCCTTCGTGTTCGAGTCCGTGGAGCTGTTGCCGAACGCGACCAAATTATCGACCTGGTTCGTCGTCGCCTTGCCTGGAAACGGACTCTCGATCGAATTGATGATCGCAGGCGCCGACGTGTCAGGAAACGGCCCCGTCGGTGCGCGCCCAAAGCTGCCCTTGAACACCGTCACCGCCGAACAGCACTGGTCCTTGCGCTCCGCATAATCGCCGATAATGCGCAGGCTCACGTCTTGCGTTGGCTGCCACAGCAGTTGACCCTTGCCGCCGAAGAAGCTGGTCGCGTTGCCGTCGTACGCGTCGGGGCGACCCGGGTTGACGTCGATGTAACCCTCGCGCTCCTGCCGCACGCCGCTGAACCGCACGGCGAGCTGATCGGGCGCGATCACGGCGTTGAAGCCGGCACGCGCCGCCATCAGGTCGTACGAGCCGCCCGTGACCTCGGCGAACATTTCGTTCACCCAGGTCGGTTTCTTCGTAAGCACGTTGATAATGCCGGCCGAAGTGTTACGGCCGAACAGCGTACCTTGCGGCCCGCGTAGCACTTCCACGCGGTCGAGTTCGCCCAGGTCGCTCATCGCGACGCCGGGGCGGCTGCGATAGACGCCGTCGATGAACGTGCCGACCGCGGCTTCAAGACCGGGGTTGTCGCCTTGTGTACCGATGCCGCGAATACGGGTCGTGTAGGCGAACGGATGACCGTTGTTCGTGATCACGAGCGACGGCACCAACGCGACCAGGTCTTCGATGTTCTCGACCTTCGCCGCATCAAGCTGTTTGCCGCTGAGCGCAGTGACGGCGACCGGGGTTTTGACCAACGCGGTTTCGCGCCGGGTCGCGGTCACAACCACTTTTTCCACAGCCATCGGCGGTGCGCCGACCTCTTCCGCGGGCGCCGGACCTTCGGCCGGCGGCGGCAACGGATCGTCGGCCGCCGCAACCGGCACGAAAACGGCCGTCGACAGCGCCAAACATGCCGCCGACGTCAGCAACGCGCCACGCCAATCGGTTTCACAAACTCGTGTGGAAATTTTACCGGACATGAGACCCCATTTAAAACGATCTGCTGATTACGATTCGCAGATTCTTGAGCGTTCAAAATATGTGAGGCGCATCACGTTGTCTGCTTAGCGGAACGTGCAATTCGCAACTGAAGGGAAAAACTTCACGGCGAGTTTCGAGTGCGTCGCGTGTATCGCAATGCGTGCTGCAACCTACGGATTGGGAACTGGTGTCATTAGGAAGTTTATCCTGTCACCAGCGTCTGGATCGCAGCGCCAGCGAAACGAATTCGTTAATGCATTTGAAAGCGGCGCACATTACCTACGCAGAGCCGCGGGGAGTTCTTTGTCAGTGCCCAGACAGTTCGTCGTTCTTATTGTGGCCGCCGCGAGCCTGAACGCATCGTTCGCCTTGGCAGAAGCCCAGAACCCGAAGCCGGATCATAGCGCCCACGCGAAGCGTTCGGCGAAGACGTTTTGAACCTGCGCGCGATGATCAGCCCCGATGCCTTGATGGGCAAGCGCGGTTACCCGTTGCTGCTCGCTTCGGGCGAGACTGCCGACGGCGTGACCAACCTGGTCGATCGTCAACATCCGCACGATCTGTTCATGGAGCTATCGGCCTCCTACAGCTTCGCGCTCGATAAGGGCGAGGCCCTATTCCTCTACGCTGGCCTGCCCGGCGAACCCGCCTTCGGTCCGCCCGCGTTCATGCACCGCCTGTCGGCGATGAACTCGCCCGATGCACCGATCTCCCACCACTGGCTGGACTCGACCCACATCACATTCGGCGTGCTGACAGCAGGTTGGGTGAAGGACACCTGGAAGCTCGAGGTCTCAGCCTTCAAAGGGCGCGAACCCGACGAGGACCGCTTCGACATCGAGGGCCCAAAACTCGACAGCGTCGCCGCACGCGCCAGCTGGAACCCGAACGAGAATTGGTCCCTGCAAGTCTCGTGGGCTGACCAGCACAGCGCCGAGCAACTCGAACCCACCGTCGACCTCACGAAGCAGTCCGCCAGCGCCATCTACACCGTCCCCCTCGCCGATGAGGGCTGGTGGTCGACGACGCTTGCTTGGGGGCGCAAAGACCCAACAGAGGGCGACACAACGAACGCCCTGGCGCTTGAGACTGCCTATGCGCCGGATCGCGATTGGACCCTCTTCGCGCGCGGCGAGGTCGTCGAGGCTAACGAACTTGGGCCAACAACCGAAACGGTCGGCAAGATCTCTGTTGGCGGTATCCGCGATTTCCACGTGGCTGAAAACACGAAGCTAGGGCTCGGCGCGCTCTACAGCTTGAGCTTCGTGCCCTCAGCCCTCGAGGCGAGTTATGGTGGCGACCCTGACGGCGCCATGGTCTTTGTGCGCCTGACCACGTCGAACTGAATCGAAAAGGCGCCCCGCAAGGGACGCCCTTCCAAAACTCAACCTGCTGTAAGTCTTAGAACCGACCGAGCAGACGCACGCCGTAGGTCATGCTCGACTGGTTTTCGGTCGTAAACGTGGC
>JANLXP010000699.1:0-2803 GCA_031365165.1 Alphaproteobacteria bacterium | reverse complement strand
CCATCATCGAAGCTCTGAAAGCGCGTGGACTGATATCCGTGAAGGACGGAAAAGTGGCTTATCAGTTGACGTAAGAGCGGAGCGCCTTACGCTTCGCCCAAGACCTCTTTCACCTTGCTCGTCAGCTGTTTCAGGCTGAACGGCTTCGGCAGGAACAGGCAGTCCTCCGGCCGGTCGGGCGAATTGCGGAACGATTCCTCCGCATAGCCCGAGATGAAGATCACCCTGAGTTCCGGCATCAGTACGCGCATTGCCTTCACGAGTTGAGGCCCCTCCATCCCCGGCATCACCACGTCGGAGATCAGCAGATCGATCGGCCCGTCGTGCTCCTTGACGAGCTCAAGCGCCTCTTCACCGCCACACGCGTCAAGAACCTTGTATCCGCGCATGGTCAGCGCGCGGACGGCAAAGTCGCGCACGGCGTCTTCGTCCTCGACCAGGAGGACCGTGCCAACGCCGGTGAGGTCGCGCGCCGTCTGCGCCTTCTCAGGCTCGACGACTACTGGCGTTGGCGCCGGGATATGACGCGGGAGGTAAATACGGAATGTCGTCCCCTTACCCAACTCGGACTCGGGGAAGATGTAGCCGCCGGTCTGCTTGACGATGCCGTATACGGAAGCAAGGCCCAAGCCAGTGCCGTGGCCCTTTTCCTTCGTGGTGAAGAACGGCTCGAAGATTTTGCCGAGATTCTCCTTCGGGATACCGAGCCCCGTGTCCTCTACCTCGAACGTCACATAGTCGCCCGACGGCATCAGCACTTGGCCAAACGACATCGTTTCGCCGATGGTCACATTGGCCGTGTGGATTGTAAGCGTCCCACCATTCGGCATCGCGTCGCGCGCGTTGACCGAAAGATTCATCAGTGCGTTGCCGATCTGGTTCGGGTCGGCCATCACCGGCCAGAGATCGCGCCCATGCTCGACTTTCAGCTTCACCCGGTCGCCGATCAACCGGCGCAGGGTCACCGACCAATCGGCGACGAGGTCGGTGAGATTTAAAACCTCCGGCTCCAGCGTCTGCCGGCGCGAGAACGCGAGCAACTGACGCACGAGCGACGCCGCGCGCAAACCGGTATTGCGGATATCATTCAGATCGGCGAACGACGGATCGCCAGGTTGGTGCCGCTGCAACAGCAATTCGGCATAGCCGTTGATGACGGTGAGCAAATTGTTGAAGTCGTGCGCGATGCCGCCAGCGAGTTGCCCCACGGCCTGCATCTTCTGCGACTGTGCGAACTGGGTCTCAAGCGCCGTCTGCCCGGTCGTATCGATAAGATAGATCGCATAGGCCGGGCCGCCGTTCTCGTTGTGAAGCCGGCTTGCGAAAAGCTGTGCGGTCCGCTCGTTGCCAGGCTTGAACCGCACATCGACCGGCGCCCGCGAAACTTCGCCGGGGCTGAGCGACGTCAACCGTGCTCGCGTCTCTTGCGCCGTCTGATCACGCAGGAGGTCGAAAAGCGGTCTATCCTTCAGCTTCTTCGCCTCGCTGCCGATCAGGCTTGCGAAGGCTGCGTTCCACTCGACGATCACACCGTCTTCGGTCGCAAGCGCAACGCCGACGGGTGCATCCTGAATGAACTTCGGCATGCGTATGTCGGCACCTTGAAGCAGCGGCTGCTCCAACGGACGAAGCTGCACGACAACAGACTGCTTCGCCGCGTCGACGCTCTGCAGAACCGGCCGGCGCGGCGATGAATCGGTGATGCGCCAAACCGTATGCCCGAGGCTCGAGATCGGTGCGACCGCGACATGTACCCATTTGCCGGCGACGTTCTTGAGCTTCAGCTCTTCTTCGTGCGTTTCCTTCAAACTTGCTGCGCGCACCAAACGATAGAGCCGCTGCGCCGTTTCCGGATCACCCGAAAACCCCGCAACCGGCAACACTTCGCCACCGGACGAGCTGGAACCAAACAACTTGCGCCAAGCGGGGTTCGCGTAAGAAATCGACCCGTCCGGCGCGGTGATCGAACACGCCCGCTGGTCGGTATCGAGAGCGGCACCAAACAACCGCGCCGGCGCTTCAGGTGGAACGAGCCTCCCAGAGGAGATCGCAAACATGAGACCTGCGCCGCAGAGCGTCAGCCCCACCAGAAACAAGAGCCCACCAATTCCTGCCGCTTCCGGAAAAACGATAACCGCGATGCCGGCAAGACATGCGACAGCGAACAACCCAAGGGCCCACTGCCCACTGGACAGCCTGCCGCTCAACGCCCACAGCGCATGCGCTGGCGCATCGGCGGTAGGTATCTCAGGAGTAGGCTCAATCGCTGGCTTCATAGACAACGCTCAAACTCGCGCGTTCAAACCAAGGCAAGGCACTTGTCGCGCAACGCCGCCGAGCCGCCGCTCAAGAAGGCGGAATGCAGACCCTCGGTACATAGTTTCCCCCGCCGATGCGTTATTCGCCGCCGGACTTTGACATCCGGCGCCGCAAATCAGTCGGCGAGCATCTTGCCTGATTCGAAGGCTGTGCGAACGTTGACGAGGGGATAATGGCCGCACCGTTGGGGACAGCCACTGTCAATGCCTTAGCGAAAATCGCTCATATTGCACGCGCGCAACCACGCGCAACGCATTGGCATGCATGATTTATGATGGTTCAGGGCTTGCGATCGCCAGTGTCATCTTCCGGCGACGCCTGACGGCAAATCCGACGCTAGCCGTAGAGCGCGATCAACTCTTCGTCGCCCTCGTCCAGCACCTGGCCGTCCGTGACCGCATCAGCGTCCGTCGCTGGAAGCTCAGCCTCAAGCGCTTCCTTCATCGCCTCAAGCTGCGCTTCGTAGGCAATCTGCGTCTCGTTG
>JANLXP010000596.1:0-3056 GCA_031365165.1 Alphaproteobacteria bacterium | reverse complement strand
TTCCTGAACATCTCAACGCCCGTCACCGTCGTCTTCGTCGTCGGGCGGATGCCGATGATTTCGATTTCTTCGCCGACCTTCACGATACCGCGCTCGATACGGCCCGTGACGACCGTGCCGCGGCCCGAGATCGAGAACACGTCTTCGACCGGCATCAGGAACGGCTGATCCTTCGGACGATGCGGCTGCGGGATGTGCTCATCCACGGCCTTCATCAGTTCCAGGATCGCCTGCTCGCCCAACTTCGGGTCCTTGTCTTCCAAGGCCATCAGGGCCGAGCCCTTGATGATGGGGATCTTGTCGCCCGGGAAGTCGTACTTCGAGAGCAACTCGCGGACTTCCAGCTCAACGAGGTCCAACAGCTCAGGGTCGTCGACCATGTCGACCTTGTTCATGAACACGACCAGGGCCGGCACGCCGACCTGGCGGGCGAGCAAGATGTGCTCGCGCGTCTGGGGCATCGGGCCGTCGGCGGCCGACACAACAAGAATCGCGCCGTCCATCTGGGCCGCGCCCGTGATCATGTTCTTCACGTAGTCAGCGTGGCCCGGGCAATCGACGTGGGCGTAGTGGCGGTTCGCCGTTTCATACTCAACGTGCGCCGTCGAAATCGTGATGCCGCGCGCCTTCTCTTCAGGAGCCTTGTCGATCTGATCGTAAGCCGTGTAGTTCGCACCACCCGACTTCGCCAATATCTTCGTGATCGCTGCCGTCAACGACGTCTTCCCGTGGTCGACGTGCCCGATCGTCCCAATGTTGCAGTGCGGCTTGTTGCGTTCGAACTTTGCTTTGCCCATTGCCTGGTCTCCGTCCCAAATCTCTTAAGAGGCGAACTTCGCGATCACTTCTTCAGCGATCGCACGAGGTACATCTTCATAATGGTCGAATTGCATGGAGTAGCTGGCGCGACCCTGGCTCATCGACCGGAGGTTATTCACGTAACCGAACATGTTCGCGAGCGGTACCATCGCGGTGATCACTTGCGCATTGCCGCGCTGGTCGGTGCCTTGCACCTGACCGCGGCGAGCATTGAGATCGCCGATCACGCCGCCCATGAATTCGTCGGGCGTCACGACTTCGACCTTCATCATCGGCTCAAGCAACTTAACGGCCTTGCGTTCCTTCAGCTCGCGGAACGCAGCGCGCGAGGCGATTTCGAACGTCAGCACGTTCGAGTCGACTTCGTGGTACGCGCCGTCGATCAGCGTTGCCTTGAAGTCGATCAGCGGGAAGCCGGCGAGCACGCCGTTGTCGCGCGATGCGTTCAAACCCTTTTCGACGCCCGGGATGAATTCCTTCGGCACCGAACCACCAACGACCTCGTTTTCGAATTCAAAACCGCTGCCCGCTACCAGCGGCTCGAACACGATGCGCACGCGCGCGAACTGGCCTGAACCGCCGGTCTGCTTTTTGTGCGTGTAGTCGATGTCGACCTTTTTGGTCAGCGTTTCGCGATAGGCAACCTGCGGCGCGCCGATGTTGGCGTCCACTTTGTACGTGCGGCGAAGGATGTCGACTTTGATGTCGAGGTGAAGTTCACCCATGCCCTTGAGGATGGTCTGGCCGGACTCTTGGTCTACGCTGACGCGGAAGGACGGATCCTCCTGCGCGAGGCGGGCCAAGGCCACGCCCATCTTTTCTTGGTCGGCCTTCGTCTTCGGTTCGATCGCGACTTCGATGACGGGCTCCGGGAATTCCATCTTCTCAAGGATGACTTGCTGTTGCGGATCGCACAGCGTGTCGCCGGTGCGCGTTTCCTTCAGCGCGGCCAGGGCGACGATGTCGCCCGTAAAGGCTTCCTTGACGTCTTCGCGGCTGTTGGCATGCATCAGCAACATGCGGCCGACGCGTTCTTTACGGTCGCGGGTCGAGTTGATGAGCGTTGAGCCCGATTCGAGTTTGCCAGAATAGATGCGGCAGAACGTAATCGAACCGACGAACGGATCGTCCATGATCTTGAAAGCGAGCAGTGAGAGCGGTGCGGTGTCGCTCGCTTCGCGCTCGACAATTTCTTCGACTTTGCCGGGCTTGATGCCCTTGATCGGCGGAACGTCGAGCGGCGACGGCAGGAAATCGACGACCGCGTCGAGCAGCGTCTGCACGCCCTTGTTCTTGAAAGCGGCGCCGCAGGTCACCGGCACGAAGGCAAAGCTCATCGTGCCTTTGCGGATCATGCGCTTTAGCGTCGCCGCATCGGGTTCTTTGCCGTCGAGATAGGCCTGCATCACGTCGTCGTCCATTTCGACGACGAGCTCGAGCAACTTGTGGCGCCATTCGGCGGCCTTGGCCTTGTAGTCGGCAGGAATCTCTTCGATTTCGAAATTCGCGCCTAGGCTTTCGTCACGCCAGACAACGGCTTTCATCTCGATAAGGTCGATGATGCCTTTGTGGTCGGCTTCGGCGCCGTACGGCAGTTGGATGACGCAGGGCTTGGTGCCCAGGCGGTCAATCATCATCTGAACGCAGCGATAAAAGTCTGCGCCCGTGCGATCCATTTTGTTGACGAAGCAGATGCGCGGGACGTTGTACTTGTCGGCCTGACGCCAGACGGTTTCGGACTGCGGCTCGACGCCTGCGACCGAGTCGAAGACCGCGACCGCGCCGTCGAGCACGCGCATCGAACGTTCGACTTCAATTGTGAAGTCGACGTGACCGGGCGTGTCGATGATGTTGACGCGGTAGTCTTTCCAATACGCGGTCGTCGCGGCGGACGTGATCGTGATGCCGCGCTCTTGTTCCTGCTCCATAAAGTCCATGGTCGCGGCGCCGTCGTGGACCTCGCCGATCTTATGGGACTTGCCCGTGTAATAGAGAATGCGCTCGGTCGTCGTGGTCTTGCCGGCATCAATGTGGGCCATGATGCCGATGTTCCGCGTACGTTCGAGAGGTGCAGAGCGAGCCATTTAAGTAATTACGATCTCAGAAGTTAGATTTCAGATTTACGGTGCTACCAGCGATAGTGGGCGAATGCTTTATTGGCTTCGGCCATGCGGTGCACGTCTTCGCGTTTCTTCACCGCGCCGCCGCGGAGATTGGCCGCGTCCATGAGCTCGTTG
>JANLXP010000580.1:0-2281 GCA_031365165.1 Alphaproteobacteria bacterium | reverse complement strand
TCACCGTCCCGACGGCGATTGTGCGCAGCCCGTCGATGTCGGGCCGGTAGGCAATCTCGGCTGTCGGGCTCAGCGAAACGCGTCCGTGCATGGGGCTTGGGCAGTGACACAACGCCCCGCCACACTCAAGCCCGTTTCCTTGACTAGGGGCCGCCGCGCCACCAATCTGCCGCGCTTCGTGAAATGCCTTAACCAATGGAGATTCGCACGTGTCGTCGCCCGCCAACGAAATCCGCATCACCCTGCCTGACGGCTCGGTGCGGACGACGACGCGTGGGAGCACCGGCGCCGACGTCGCAGCTTCTATCGGTGCAGGCCTCGCAAAGGCCGCACTCGCCGTCAAAGTCGACGGCGAGATGAAGGACCTCGACTGGCCGATCCAAAAGGACGCCAAGGTCGAAATCGTAACGCGCAAAAGCGAAGAGGCGCTGGACCTCATTCGCCACGACACCGCGCACTTGCTGGCGCAAGCCGTGCAAGCGCTCTTTCCGGGCACACAAGTCACCATCGGCCCGAATATCGAAGACGGCTTCTTCTACGACTTCGCGCGCAACGAACCGTTCACACCGGACGACCTGCCGAAGATCGAAGCGAAGATGCGCGAACTCGTGGCGGCCGACCTGCCGACCAAGCGCACCGTGTGGGAGCGCGACAAGGCTGCCCAGCACTTCCTCGATATAGGCGAGCAGTACAAGGCCGAGATCATCCGCGACCTCCCGGCCGACGAAGAAGTGCGCGTCTATTATCACGGCGACTGGCACGACCTCTGCCGCGGTCCGCATTTGATGTCGACCGGCAAGATCGGCCTCGGCTTTAAGCTGACGAAGATCGCGGGCGCCTATTGGCGCGGCGATGCTAAGAACGCGCAGCTGCAACGCATCTACGGCACCGCCTGGCGCGACGAGAAAGAACTCGCGGCCTATCTCACGCGCCTGGAAGAAGCCGAGAAGCGCGACCACCGCAAGATCGGCAAGGAGATGGACCTCTTCCACATCCAGGAAGAAGCCGTCGGCCAAGTCTTCTGGCACCCAAAGGGCTGGACGCTCTACCGCACCGTCGAAAATTACATCCGCCGCAAGGTGGAACGCGGCGACTACCGCGAAGTGAAGACGCCCCAGCTGATCGACCGCAAACTGTGGGAGCAGTCGGGTCACTGGGAGAACTATCGCCCGAACATGTTCATAGCCGAGGTCGACGAAGGCACGGACCACGCGCGAAGAATCCTCGCGGTGAAGCCGATGAACTGCCCGGGCCACGTGCAGATCTTCAAGCAAGGCCTGAAGTCCTACCGCGACCTGCCGCTGCGCCTGGCGGAGTTCGGTGCCTGCCACCGTTACGAACCGTCGGGCGCGTTGCACGGCATCATGCGCGTACGCTCGTTCGTGCAGGACGACGCGCACATCTTCTGCACCGAAGAACAGATCGTCGATGAAACACGCCGCTTCGTGGCCCTACTGACCGAGGTCTACAAAGAACTGGGCTTCGACAGCTTCATCACGAAGCTGGCGACCCGCCCCGAACTGCGCGGCGGTACGGAAGAGCAGTGGGATCACGCGGAAGCCGCACTCGAAAACGCCTGCAAGGCGATCGGCTTGCCCTACACCGTCAATCCGGGTGAAGGCACGTTCTACGCGCCGAAGCTCGAGTTCGTGCTGCGCGACGCGATCGGCCGCGATTGGCAGTGCGGCACCATCCAGCTCGACTACGTGCTGCCCGAACGCCTCGACGCGGAATACATCGCCGAAGACGGCAACCGCAAACGCCCGGTCATGTTGCACCGTGCGATCGTGGGCTCGCTCGAACGCTTCATCGGTGTCTTGATCGAACACCACGCGGGTAGGTTCCCACTGTGGCTCGCACCCGTGCAGGCCGTGGCGGCGACGATCGTCTCGGACGCCGACGCCTACGCGAAAGAGGTGGCGGCCCACCTGCGCCTGGCCGGCATCCGCGTCGAAACCGACCTTCGGAACGAGAAGATCAACTACAAGGTCCGCGAGCACTCGCTGGCGAAAGTCCCGTTCCTGCTCGTCGCCGGCCGCAAAGAGGCGGAAGACCGCACCATCTCGATCCGCCGCCTAGGCTCCGATAAGCAGGAAACAATGACCCTCGACGCCCTCACACAGCTGCTCGTCCAAGAATCGACGCCACCCGATCTGCGGTGAAAGAAGTCGTGGGTGGTCCGCCCGCGCGGACCATGACAAGGATTTTTTGACGTCGGCGCATGAGCGGGTCAATGGGGGTGGCATATGCGCCTCCCCCAAGTTGTCATGGTCCGCGTAGG
>JANLXP010000535.1:0-4896 GCA_031365165.1 Alphaproteobacteria bacterium | reverse complement strand
CCTTCAAGATCGGCCGCCACGATCGGCATGTCGATTTGGTTCTTGTCGAACTTCTTGAGGTTCGAACCGACCGCTGCGCGTTTGGGCTGTTTCTTGAACGTCAGCGTTACCGCCTCATCCGCCCAATAGACGCCCGCTCCTTTGCAGTGTTCCTGACTGAAGAACGAAACTTTCTTGCCGGCGGGGTCGATTTCCAGGTCGACCTTGGCGAGCAGGTTCTGCCCAACGAGGCCACCTTCCTGTTCGATGGTGATCCCAGGGACCGGAGGCGAGATAAAGAACTCGGCCTTGCCATAACCAAGGGCGCCGAGTTTGACGTCCGCGGTCGCCGACTTTGTCAGTTTTTCTCCGGCAACATCGAACAGATAGAAGTCCGCATTTCCAATGCTGAGATTTGCCGCCTCAGCCAGGTCGCGGCGAATGATGCTCCAGAAGGAGCCAGTGTCCAGCATAAGGTGCGTGGAATGACCGTCGATCGTCGCGGGAATGTAGATGTGCGAACCTGCGTCGGTTTCATACGCAACGACTCCGTAGCGCTTGAGTTGACAGTCCTCTTCAGCCCACGCAGTAGCTGCCGTCGCCAACAGCATTGCCGTCGCAATGACCAAAGTGCGCATGTCGTAGTGCCCCCACAGAAAGCAAGGCATGCACTACACTGACCTTCAAACTCGGAGTCAATCGACGGACAATGCAGGCCGGTTCAGCGCCTTTCGCATGGTTTGCGCTGCGGCCTTACGAGCCTGTCTTCTCTTCCCGACGCGGCGTTGTCTTCAAACAATGCGCCACTTCGCGCAGTACGGCGCCTGCGGTCACGCCCAGCTTCTGCAGGCGGCCGGTGCGGGCCAACGTTGCCAAGCCGATCGACGTTGCCGAGAGGGCGAGGGCGCGGGCCTGCGCCTGGTCCGGCGGCAGGTCTTCGAGGTTCAACGGTTCGCTTACCGTTTGGAACAACGAGATCATGCGGCCCATCAGGGCACGCTCGGAACCCGCGCTCACGCGCTTTTCGGTGTCGAGTTCGAAAATGTTGTGCGCGGCCGCGAATGCATCTGCGGTGCGCGATGCCATCTCGGCAGCGTCACGTGTCGAGGCGCTGCGCAGGTCCCGTGTCAGGCCCGACAGTTCGTGAACCGCGAGGTCCGCCATGATCGCCGACTTGGACGGAAAGTAGAAATAGACGGCGCCGGCCACATAGCCCGCCTCGGACGCGACTGCACGGATCGTGAGACCCTTCGCACCGACGCGCGCCATCACGCGTTTGGCTGCATTCAAGATTTCGGCGCGCTTGTTAGCATGCGCAACTTCACGTCGCTGTTCGCGGCGGTCACGCGGAAACTCAATCTGAGACAAGGTCTATCCCCCCGGATTCGAACTCTCGGTGATAGACATGGCGGATGATTGAACAACGTTCAACGCATTAGAAGCGATAGAACGGCTTCGACACACCTTCTGCGATAGGCTCTCCGCTATCGCGTTGGCGCACCGCTTCCTTGAATCCTTTTTCTTCCGCTTGTTGCTTGAACCACACGCCCTCCGGCGAATGGCGCGCAATTCCGTCAAAAAGCGTCGCGAACATTTGCGTCTGAACGAGGCCCATCGACTCGATGGCCTGATTGATCATCAGTTTGACCATCATGAGTTGGTTTTTTGGCACAGCCGCGATGCGTGTCGCCAATGCAACAACGCGGTCGTTTAATTCGGGTTCCGGCACAGCTTCGAGCACGAGACCCATCGCAGCGGCTTCTTTGCCGGTGATGAGGTCGCCGGTGAGGAGCATGCGCTTCGCCTTCTCAGCCCCTAAGCGATAGATCCACATCGCCGGTGTCGGTACGCCCCAGACGCGGGCGGGCGGGTAGCCGATCTTCGCGTCGTCGGCCATGACGACGAAGTCGCAACACAGCGCGATGTCGCTGCCGCCGGCGACGGCGTGGCCGCGAACGTTGGCGATCGTCGGTTTGTTCGACCGCCACAGGCTCATGAAGTCCTGCGTGTTGCGGCCCATCATGGCGAAGTCGACCATCGGGTCCCACGGACCCTTCGCGCTTTGGCCGGCGGAGGCTGGGCTTTTGTGTTCGGCGAAGTCGACGAGGTCGTAACCGGCGCAGAACGAGCGGCCGGCGCCGGTTAAGACGATGCAATGGATTTCGTTGTCGTCATTTGCCTTTTCGACGGCTTCGCGGATTTCCTGCGGCATGCCGCGGACGATGGCGTTCAGGCGGTCCGGCCGGTTCAGCGTGATTGTCGCGATCCGGCCGTCTGTTTCGTAAGTGAGATGCTTGAAGCTCATCAAAACATGCGGAAGAAGATCACGAGTCCCATGACCGCCTCGGCTGCAAGCAAGCCCCAAATGATGTTGGAGGTCGGGCGTTCGAGCCAAGCCGAATAGCCGCGGCCGCCGGCCATGCCGATGAGTGCCAAGCCGACCGTGAACATGATCCCGCCGCGGAAGTCCGAATAAACCATCGCCACGAACAGCGCCAAGGCGATTGCGACCCCGAAGCCGCCGTAAGCGGCGCGGATTTCGCTCCGCGACTCTGGGGTCGTCGGTTCTTGGTTGGTGACGCGAGCGAGAGCCTCAGGCCAGATCAGCAAGGTGGCACCCATAGCGGCGAATAGGAGGAAGCCGAGGAGGAGGGAAAAGATTGGCATGGTTTCAAAGTCCCAGTTGTCGTGCTGCGAGATCGCGCATGATTTCTTCCGAACCGCCGCCGATCGCGTTGACCCGGACCTCACGGTAGATTCGCTCAACCCGCGAACCTCTCATATAACCCGTGCCGCCCAAAATTTGCATCGCCTCGCGGGCGCAGAATTCCATCGTTAACGTCGCCTGGACCTTGAGGAGCGCGAGGTCGGCTGCGGGCGTTTCGCCGTTCTGAACGCGCCAGGCGCAGATTTCCAGGTAGGCCTGGCTCGCGTTGATTTGGCGAACCATCTCCGCGATCTTGTGGCGGATGACCTGATGGTCGGCGAGGCGCTTGCCGAACGTCGTTCGCTCGCGCGCCCACTTCACAGCCTCTTCAAGGCATACGCGCGCGTACGCGGTGGCGCTAGCGGCCATGCCGAGACGCTCGCCGTTGAAGTTCAGCATGATGCCGATGAAGCCTTGGTTCTCCCCGCCGATCAGATTCTCAGCCGGCACGCGTACGTCTTGGAAATAGAGCGCTGCCGTGTCGGAGGCCCACCAGCCTTGCTTCTTCAGGTTCGTGCGGCTGACGCCTGCGCGGTCGGCTTCGATCAGCAGCAGCGAGATGCCACCCATGCCCGGGCCGCCGGTGCGGACGGCCGTCGTGAAATAATCGGCGCGCATGCCGCCGGTGATGAACATCTTCGAGCCGTTGACGACGAACTCATCGCCCTCGCGGACGGCGCGTGTCTTCAGCTGCGCGACGTCGCTGCCGCCTGAGGGCTCTGTGATGGCGAGCGCGATGCGCTTGTCGCCGGCCAGCACGGGCGGCGCGATGCGTTGCTTCATCACTGTGTCGCCGATGGCGAGGATGGGCGGCAGTCCGATGCCGTGGACCATGAGGCTCGCGTTGATGCCGCCGGCACCCATGCGCGCCATCTCTTCGGCGGTGACGATGCCGTGAAAGCGGTCGAGGCCTTCTTTGATGCCGCCGTATTCTTCCGGGTAGCCCATACGCAGGAGGCCAAAGTCTGAGGCCTTCTTGTAAAGGTCGAGCGGGATTTCGCCTTTCTCATCCCATTCGTCGACGTGGGGCATCATTTCCTTGTCGATGAACTTGCGCAGTTCGCGCCGCCACGCGTGGTGGCTTTCGTTCATGAACGGCGAGGGCGGGCGCGACGTGTCGAAGTCGAGCGTCTGAATGTTTTTGACCATGGGTGTCCGGGTGCTTGTGGCCCTAGCGTAAGCCAAGGCTCGCCCGGAAATCCAATGCTGCGGCGTTGCCTTTAGGGCTTGTTCGTCCCAATCTCCGCGGAACGACATTGGAGGACATCGCATGAGCGCCGCACCATCCGTGTTTCCGGGGTACTCGTCGGGGACGATCGACGACAAGCTGGTGAACCCCGCGCTCTATCAGGACGAGACGATCCACGACATCTATGCCGAGGTGCGGCGCGAGGATCCGCTGCATTGGACGGCGCCCGCGGGCTTCCGGCCGTTCTGGTCGGTGATGAAGCATGCCGACATTTTAGAGGTCGAGAAGAACCATCCGATCTTCGTCAACCGGCTCCGCACCTACCTCTCGCCGATCCAGGGCGAGGAGTGGGTGAAGGCGACGACGGGCGACACGCATCTTTTCCGGACGCTCGTCGATCTCGACGATCCCGTTCACATGAAGCTGCGGGGGCTCACGCAGTCGTGGTTCATGCCGCCGAACCTGAAGAAGCTTGAGGCGCGGATCGGACAGATCGCGAAGGACCATGTCGACCGGATGGCGGCGCTGGGCTCGGAATGCGACTTCGTGAAGGAAGTGGCGCTTTGGTATCCGCTGCGCGTGATCATGATGCTGCTTGGCGTGCCGCCGGAAGACGAGCGGTTCATGCTCAAGATGACGCAGGAAATCTTCGGACCCGGCGATCCCGATGTTGCGGCGGAGACCGCGCATAAAGCCGACACCGCCGCGTTCGGCGCTTCGGGTGATCAAACGGTCGATCTGATGCAGACCGCGATGAAGCTCTTCGAGTATTTCGGGGCGATCACCGCGGACCGGCGCAAGCATCCGAAGGACGACGTCGCTTCGATCATCGCGAACGGCATGATCGACGGGCAGCCGATCGGCGAGCGCGAGGCGATGAGCTATTACATCATCATCGCGACGGCGGGGCACGACACGACGAGTTCGACGGCGGCGGGCGGGTTGCTGCAGCTGTTGAAGAACCCGGAGCAGATGGCGAAGCTCAAGGGCGACATGAGCCTGATCCCGAACTTCGTCGAGG
>JANLXP010000514.1:0-1608 GCA_031365165.1 Alphaproteobacteria bacterium | reverse complement strand
CGCCGACGGCGCTGCGGCTGTTGTTCGACGCTGCAGTGACAGCATGCCTTCCGGCTCGCGTTGTGCCGCCTGCTCTGCCCGCACGCCCCTCTGGGCGGATCGTGGTCGTCGGTGCAGGCAAGGCCGCAGCAGCGATGGCGTCGGCCGTCGAAGATGCGTGGGGACCGGTCGAAGGGCTGGTTGTGACGCGGTATGGGCACGGCGCTGCGACCCGCACAATCGAAGTCGTGGAGGCGGGGCATCCGTTGCCCGACGAAGCCGGGCGCGATGCAGCGGCGCGTGCGTTGGCGATGGTGTCTGGATTTAGCGCGGATGACTTCGTGCTGGCGCTCCTCTCCGGCGGTGGATCTGCGTTGTGGAGTGCGCCACTCTCGCCACTAGCGCTTCAAGAGAAGCAGGCGATTACGCGTCAGCTCGTGTTGTCGTCCGCGTCGATCGACGAGATCAATTGCGTTCGCAAGCATCTCTCGGCGATCAAGGGCGGGCGGCTCGCCGCGGCGGCGTATCCAGCGCGCGTCCTTGCGCTCGCGGTTTCCGATGTGGCCGGAGACGATCCGTCGGTCATCGCGTCAGGGCCGACTGTCGGCGATCCAACGACGTGCGCGGACGCCGCCGCGATATTGTCGAGGTACGGCGTTCCCGTTCCGACGTTGGGGGAATCGATTAAACCTGGCGACCCGCGTCTTGCGCGTTCGGACTTTCGCATTGTTGCGCGCGCTGCCGACGCGTTGGCAGCAGCAGCGGACGAAGCGCAAGGAATGGGCTTCGACACAAAAATTCTCGGCGTCAACGTCACGGGTGATGTGCGCCGTGTCGCGCAGGCGCATGCGGAGATCGCGCGTCACTCTGGTGCCCACACGCGGCCACTCGTTCTGCTGTCTGGCGGCGAGCTGACGTTGACGGTGAAGGGACAGGGTCACGGTGGGCCGAACCGCGAATATCTGCTTGCGCTGGCGCAGGCGTTGCAGGGCGCGCCGAACATCTGGGCGCTTGCGGCCGACACCGACGGGATCGACGGCAGCGATGACGCGGCTGGGGCTTGGATTGGGCCAGGCACGCTCGCGCAGGCGCGGACGCTGCAGCTTGATCCACGCGCGCTCGCAATCGCGAACGATTCGGGGCGTTTCTTTACCGCGTTCGGCCAGTCGATTGTGACGGGACCCACACGTACGAACGTGAACGACTTTCGCGCGATCCTGATCGCACCTGCGGTTTGACCTCTAACGGCCCGCGGACGATGCTTGTTCGGCGGTGATTCGGATGTTGCGTTCCAGCGTTCTCCTTCTTGCGGTTCTGATGCCAGCGCTTGCGGCGGCGCCCGCACAGGCGAAGTTCACCGTGTGCAACAAGACGACGCATGCGTTTCTGATCGCAATCGGCCGACCGGCCGCGAAGGGCTGGATCAGCGAAGGCTGGTGGCGCGTGGAACCCGAGGCCTGCGCTGACGTTTTGCAGGGCGACTTGAAAGCGCGCTATTACTATCTGCGCGGCGTACATTTGGGGGTCGACGGGGCCTGGGATGGGAATCGTTTCTTCTGCGTGGCGGCCGACAACTTCACAATCAAGGGCCGGGACAATTGCAGGAAGCGTGGATACGGTCAGGCCGGG
>JANLXP010000365.1:0-1413 GCA_031365165.1 Alphaproteobacteria bacterium | reverse complement strand
GCCTTGACCTCAGGCGCTTCTTCCGGCGCCGCGGTGGTGCTCGACTGGGTGTTCGAAAACGGGTTCGTGCAACCGGCCACGGCCAGCATCAGACCGGCGGCGAGGAGAGGAGCGAAGCGGCGCATCGTCATCACGCGAATCCTTTGGCATTCGAGGTCTTCATCTCTAGCCCGTTTCGCAGACGGGTGAGAAGCGGCCTAGAGTAGTTTGCGAAGGTTAATAGCGTAGTCTGTGTAGCCGGTCGCACGATAGGCGTTCACGGCGCGGGTGTTGGCGGAAAGTGCCGCAATCAACACCGTTTTCAGACCCTGTTTCCGGAAGTGATCCTCGCAGGCATTCAGTAACGCCCGGCCGACGTGGCGGCCGCGGAAGGCCTCGTCGACAAACAATTCGGAGACATAGCCATACGGGCGCTCTTCTTCCTTCACGAAGGGCTCGTGCTGTTCGACGTAGCAAGCGACCCAGCCGATCGGCGCACCGGCCTCTTCCGCAACGAAGATGCGGCCTTGTTTCTTCACTGTGCTGTCGACGAGTTGCAGCAGATATTCCACGCCCGCGTTCGCGTCGAGGCGGCGATCGGATTCGAACTGCGCTTCGTGGGTATTCGAGGCGACGATGAAGCGCTCAAGTGCCGGCGTGTCGCGTGAAAGATCGGCGTCGCGGATGTGCGAGGTCATCCCAACGCTTTCACGATTTCTTCCGTCATTTTCTTTGCGTCGCCGAAGAGCATCATTGTGTTGTCGCGGAAGAAGAGTTCGTTTTCGACGCCGGCGTAGCCCGAGCCCATGCCGCGCTTGATGAAGAGCACGGTCTTTGCCTTCTCGACGTCCAGGATCGGCATGCCGTAGATTGGCGACTTCGGGTCGGTTTTTGCGGAAGGGTTCGTCACGTCGTTCGCGCCGATGACGTAGGCGACGTCGGCGGTCGGGAACTGGCTATTGATATCTTCGAGTTCGAAGACTTCATCGTAGGGCACGTTTGCTTCCGCGAGCAGCACGTTCATGTGGCCCGGCATGCGGCCCGCGACCGGGTGGATGGCGTAGGAAATTTTCACGCCCTCCTTCTTCAGCTTGTTCGCCATTTCGTGCAGCGCGTGCTGGGCTTGCGCCACCGCCATGCCGTAGCCGGGGACGACGATCACCGACGATGCGTTCTTCATGATGAAAGCTGCGTCTTCGGCGGAGCCCAACTTCACGGGACGCGATTCCGTTTTTCCTGTCGCGGCAACCTCGCCGCCGAAGCCGCCCAAGATCACCGAGATGAACGAGCGGTTCATGCCCTTACACATGATGTAGGAGAGGATCGCACCCGACGAGCCGACGAGGGCGCCGGTGATGATAAGCGCCGAGTTCTCCAACGTGAAGCCGATGCCCGCTGCCGCCCAACCGGAATAGGAGTTCAGCATCGAGACCA
>JANLXP010000345.1:0-8304 GCA_031365165.1 Alphaproteobacteria bacterium | reverse complement strand
CTCAATTTGATCAACCGAGCTTCGGTTCGAGTTTTTTGCAGGCGTCGATGAGGCCGCGGACGGCGTCGACGGATTTCTGCAGCATGCCGTTTTCTTCCGGCGTGAGGTTCAGCGAGATCACTTTCTCGACGCCGCCTGCGCCGATGACGCACGGGACGCCGACGTAGAGATCTTTCAGGCCGAACTCGCCCTTCAAGTAAGCAGCGCAGGGGAGGATGCGCTTTTTGTCTTTGAGATAGCTCTCGGCCATCGCGATTGCCGAGGTCGCGGGGGCGTAGAAGGCCGAGCCCGTCTTCAGCAAGCCCACGATCTCTGCACCGCCGTCGCGCGTGCGTTGAACGATTTGGTCGAGGCGTTCTTGCGTGAGCCAACCCAGCTTCACGAGTTCGGGGAGCGGGATGCCCGCCACCGTCGAGAAGCGGGTGAGGGGCACCATCGTGTCCCCGTGCCCGCCGAGCACGAACGCTGTCACGTCTTCGACCGAGACTTTGAATTCGGCGGCCAAGAAGTGGCGGAAGCGGGCACTGTCGAGAACGCCAGCCATGCCTACAACTTTGTGGTGCGGGAGCCCTGAGAATTCGCGTAACGCCCATACCATCGCATCGAGCGGGTTCGTGATGCAGATGACGAACGCATTCGGCGCGTGTGCCTTCAGGCCCTCGCCAACCGCGCGCATCACACTGAGATTAATATTAAGTAAGTCGTCGCGGCTCATGCCCGGTTTGCGGGGTACACCGGCAGTCACGATCACCACGTCGGCGCCTGCAATGTCGGCGTAGGACTGCGTGCCTTTGTAGTGCGCGTCGAAGCCGTCGACCGGCGCGGATTGCGCGATATCTAGCGACTTTCCTTGCGGCAGGCCTTCGACGATGTCGAACAGAACAACGTCGCCCAACTCCTTCAATCCAATGAGATGCGCGAGCGTTCCGCCGATCTGTCCGCCGCCGATGAGAGCAATCTTATTCCGGGCCATGTGAGGTCTTTCTTGGAAGTTGTGGGGCGTTCATCCGTTCACCAACGCGACTGGTTGAGCGTTGAGATTAATGCGGGGACGCGTAGCGCATCACCCGACTCAATCGCAAGCGCACAAGCGCTGCGTGCACATGTGATTTATGCAACACTGTCAACTCAAATATTGATTCAAAAGATTTTCGCATGTACGGTGCGACAACATTGTAGCAGTGCCTGCCAGTTCAAATTTTTGACGGATCGGCCCCACGTGTTTCGGGGGAAGGCGAGGCCCGGTTCCGTTGACCATGTGGAGTAAGGTTCATGCGTTTGGTCGCGCTTACTGCAGTACTCGCTTCGACGACCATTTTGGGCGGATGTGCCGGCACCATTGCCGGGGTTTCGCTTAGTTCCATCTCCTCGTTCGCCGGTTTTGCATCGACGATCTTCACCGGGGCCGACCTTGGTGAACACGCGGTGTCGCTGGTGACAGGTAAGGACTGCCGCTTCTCGGAAGGTTTGGTGCGCGACGATCGCGACATCTGCGAGGAGCCCGGTTCTGCCGCCACGCTCAAGGATTTCCACGGCATCTTCGTCGACCGCATCGAGACGGACGGCACTGTCGTCTATGCGGCGCCGAAATATATGCCCGTGAATTTGGGCGCCGGCGAAGGCGAAGCGACCACCGACGTCGTTTGGGCCGAAATCAAAACGGCGAAAGCCCAGGAAGAAACCGAACGTCAGCTCGCACGCGCGGACGCTCAACAGCAGATCGACGTCGCGGCGCTCGCCACGACGACGCTGTCTTCCGAAGCGCTTGCATTCATGCCGACGAATTCGTCCGACTTCGTGGACGGCGAAACGGCCAGCCAAACGGCACACAATCCGCGCTCGGTCGTGAACGCGGCGGCGCCGAAGCCCGCGAAAGACGTGAAGCAGACGGTGCAAACGACGCCGGTCGACATCGATCAGCCAGCGCTCGACGCGACGACGTTCGCGGAAGCGACACCTGATCCGATGGGCGCCGGCGAAGGTGGCCCGCTGATCGCTGCCAGCAACGGCACGCCGGTAACGTCGAAGCTGATCAATGGCGAGCCCGTCGTCGTGTTGCGTTTGCGCCCGGTGATGAGCGCATCGACCGCGATGCCGATCGAAACGGCTGCCGCGACACCTTCGGATATGCCGCAATTCGTCGAAACGGCGGCACCTTTGATGCCGACGAAAGTCGCGAGCCGCCCGTCGGTGACGCCGCGCTCGCCGCAAATGATCATTACTGATGTGCCGGTGCGGCCATCGTTCCCGGCGACACCGACGCGCGTTGCGCAGGTCGATCCGCTGGCCGGCGAAGCGACGAAGCCACGCACGAAGCCTGCGGTCGTCGACAAGCCCGCGGATAAGCCTGTCGCCGAGAAGCCCGCCGTGACCGCGCTTGCAACGACGAAGCCCGCAACGGGCGCACCGCGTAAGCCGCCAGCACCGACGGATGCATATGAGCCGGTGGAAGACGCCGCCTATGCGGGCAGCGCACCCGTGCAGACGCCCGGCGACGTTCCCGAGCACGCAGCAGCAACGCAAGAGCCGGCGAGCGGCACAGCCTTCTCGCAGCCCGACGCAGCGGCAGCGGCCCCATCGCCACTGATCCCGATGCAGCAGGAATAACTGCTCTTACGTTTCTTTCGATTTTGGTTTGTGTGAGCGCCCGAGATACTCGGGCGTTTGCATTTCTACGAGACGCGATGACGTCCGCTCGAACTCGAATGCGCCGTCGCCTGCGGGATAGAGTTCAGACGGCGGGGCGGCGGCCGAGCAGATCAGCTTCGCGTGACGCTCATAAAGCGCGTCGATCAACGTCATGAAGCGTTTCGCTTCGTTGCGTTTGTCGGGCGAGAGCTTCGGCACGCCACTCAGCACGATCGCGTGGAACGTGTCGGCGAGGGCTAGATAGTCTTGCGGCCCTAAGGCCGCCACACACAGTTCGTCGAACGTGAAGCGCGCCGCACCGCGTGCCTGCTCAGGGATCCTAAGTTTGCGACCCAGAACGTCGATTTCGTCCGGCATTCCGTGCGCGGTGCCCGTCAGATCGTGCCAGATCGCATCGAGGGCGCCGGTTGCGTCGGCGTTCAACGGCGTGAAATAGACGCGTGCGCGCTCAAGGTGGGCCAGGCGGTAGTCGATCGGGCCGTCGAGGCACATCACCTCCATCCGGCTTTCGATCAATGCGATCGCGGCCAAGAACAACTGGCGGTTGATGCCGTTTTCGTAGAGCGCGCCCGGGTGGCGGTTCGACGTCGCCACGAGAACGAGCCCCAAATCGAACAGCGCTTCGAACAGGCGCGCCAAGATCATCGCGTCGGCGATGTCGGATACCTGGAATTCGTCGAAGCAGAGCAACACGGCGTTCGCGCGAATGTCGGCGGCAATGCGGGCGACCTCGTTGCCGGGATCTTCCTCGCGCCAACGCCTCATCGCCGCGTGAACGTCGGCCATGAAGTCGTGGAAGTGGACGCGGCGCTTCGGCGCGAACGCGACGCTGTCATAGAACAAATCCATGAGCATCGACTTGCCGCGGCCGACGGGGCCGTGGATGTAGAGACCGCGCGGCGCGGCTTGCGCCCGGCCAAGGCCGAACAGCGATTTGCGGCCGGGGGTGTAAGCCTCAAGCTTTGTCGCAAGCGCATCCAGTGCCGCCGCGACCCGTTCTTGCGTAGGGTCGCCGGTCAATTTTCGTTCCGCGACAAGTGCGCGGTAGCGTTCGGAGGAATGCATCGCGCCGTTCTACTGCATGCGCTTGTAACGACCATCCAGGATGGCGCGCATGCCGCAATAGTCGCTGCAGTTTTTGGTTTGAACGACCATGACACCGTCGCCGTCAGGGGCCACGGTCATGCGGCACGAATTCGGAGCCTTCTCGGCGCAGCGGATGACGCCTTTGCCGCCCAAGGGCGCGCTGTCGGTTTCGAACACGCAGGTGTGGCCGCCACCGCCGATGGTCAAAATGGCGATGGCCGCATCGTAGCCGAAGCGGACGATGCGCATGGCGCCGCCCATGCCTTCGGGTTGGTACTCGCCGTAGGCTTCATACACGTTGACGCGCGGGGCCAATGCCTTGAATTGCGCGTTGTAGGCCGTGTCCAAGCATTCGATGTTGTCGGCACACGCTTCGCGGCGAACGATGAACGCGCGCTGGGCGTCGAGTACTTCATTGCGTTTGGCACCGCTTTGCGCGAGCGCGAGTTTGTAGAGGCGCGCGAGTTGGCGGTCGCTCCATTGCAGGTCGGGAACGCGGCAGACTTCCTTTTCCGCCGCGGTTACCGCTTTCGCGCAATCGAAGCTCGGCGCAGCGTGAGCGGGCATCGCGGCAACCAATGCGGCCGCGACCAAGACGACAGCGCAACGCAGCATGCTTACCTCATCGTCGGAATAACGAAACTGGAGCCTTCGCGAACGCCGCCTTTGGGCCAGCGGGCCGTCACGGTTTTGATCTTCGTGAAGAAGCGCACGCCTTCGGGGCCGTGCTGGTTCACGTCACCGAATGCGGAGCGCTTCCAGCCGCCGAACGTGTGATAGGCGAGCGGCACTGGGATCGGCACGTTGATGCCGACCATGCCGACCTGCACCTTGCTTGCGAACTCGCGCGCGGCGTCACCATCGCGGGTGTAGATCGCGACGCCGTTGCCGTATTGGTGTTTCGAAGGCAGGCTTGAGGCTTCTTCGAACGTTTTTGCGCGCGTGATCTGCAGTACCGGGCCGAAGATTTCTTCCTGGTAGGTGCGCATTGTCGGCTTCACGTGGTCGAACAAGCTGCCGCCGAGGAAGAAGCCGTCTTCGTAACCCTGCATGCGGAAATTGCGGCCGTCGACGACGAGTTCGGCGCCTTCTTTCACGCCGAGTTCGATGTAGCCCTTCACCTTTTCGCGGTGTTCGCGGGTGACGAGCGGGCCGTAGTTCGCGGCCGGGTCGGTGGGGAGCGAGACCTTCAGTTCTTCGACGCGCGGCTTTAAGCGGCGCACGAGTTCGTCGCCGAGTTTATCGGTGACGGGAACAGCGACGGCGATGGCCATGCAGCGTTCGCCGGCCGAGCCGTAACCTGCGCCGATCAAGTCGTCGACGACTTGGTCGAGGTCGGCGTCGGGCATGATGATCGCGTGGTTCTTCGCGCCGCCCATCGCCTGTACGCGTTTTCCGTGCGCGGTGCCCGTTTGGTAGACGTATTCGGCAACCGCGGTGGAGCCCACGAACGAGACGGCCTTGATGTCAGGATCCTTCAGGATGGCGTCGACCGCTTCCTTGTCACCGTGCACGACGTTGAGAACGCCCGCGGGTGCGCCTGCTTCCAAAAAGAGTTCGGCCAGACGAAGCGGGACGCTCGGGTCCTTTTCGCTGGGCTTGCAGATGAACGTGTTGCCGGCTGCGATCGCGACACCGAACATCCACATCGGGATCATGGCGGGGAAGTTGAACGGCGTGATGCCGGCGACCACACCCAAGGGCTGGCGCATCGAATAGACGTCGATGCCGGTGCCGGCGCTTTCGGTGTATTCGCCCTTCATCAAATGCGGGATGCCGCAGGCGAATTCGATGACCTCCAGACCGCGCTGAATGTCGCCCTTCGAGTCGGCGACGACCTTGCCGTGTTCGGCGGAGAGCATGTGCGCGAGCTCGTCCATGTGCTTTTCGACGAGCGCTTTGAAGTTGAACATCACGCGCGCGCGCTTTTGCGGATTTTGTGCCGCCCATTCCGGAAAGGCCTTTTGCGCTGCCTCGACGGCGGCGCGCATCTCAGCCGCGGAGGCAAGCGGCGTCTTTGCCTGAACCTCACCCGTTGCCGGATTGTAGACGTCGCCGAAGCGGCCCGAAGTTCCCTTGACGTGACGACCCGCCACGAAATGCGTCAGTTCCCGCACCATTGTTTTCATCTCCGCGTTTGGCGGGCTGTGTAGCACCGCCGCGCGCGCGCCTCCAGCGCTAGAGCAACGCGAACAGGCGGGGGCCGAAAATCAGGAGCCCGACCGCCATGGCGCCTGCGGCTGCAATCAGCACGGCGGCGGCGGCGACGTCTTTCGCCTGTTTGACGAGCGGGTGGAAGTCGGGATGGGCGACATCGCACAGACGCTCAAATGCGGTGTTCAGCGCCTCGGCGCTCCAGACGATGACGATCGCGAGGATTAGGGCTAGCCACTCCGCCGTCGGCAGGGCGAACCAGAACGCGAGGAGAACCACAGCGACGGTCGCCGCCAAGTGGAGCCACGCGTTGTGCTGCGTGCGCAGCATGGTCGCAATGCCGGCCAGCGCGTAGCTGATGCTTTTGATGCGGGCTCCGATCGTGAACTCAGTCATCGCCGCCCTGCCCTTCAGCCGCGCGGGACGGCGACCCAATAATCGAGATCGAGAATGACAGCGGGGTCATAGGATCCGTCGGCCTGTTTGTCCGGGAAGTCGGCGCAGGGACGATCCTTAGTCGCGACGGTGCGCAACCTCAAGAAACCCCAGTCACTGCTTGCGCCGGCATGGGCTTTTTCCACCACTTCGCTCCAGGCGTAGATCGTGTCGCCAGCAAAGCAGGGGGCGACGTGGCGGCCGGCGTTGATGGCCGTGACGAACAGCGCGTTCTGTAAGCCGTTGTAGCTGAGTGCGCGGGCGACCGAAATGACGTGACCGCCATAGACGATGCGTTTGCCGAAGCGGCCTTGCCGTTCCGTGTGTGCGTTGAAGTGAACGCGTGCGGTGTTGTGATAGAGGCGGGTCGCCATCATGTGCTCCGCCTCTTCGACGGTGGTGCCGTCGGCGTGGTCGAAGCGCTGACCCTTTGCGAAATCATCGAAGAGCGCTGCCCCGCCGGTGTCGCGGCGCCGGTCTGACGGCATCTTCTCGGCCGGCAGTGCGAGCTTTGCGGAGTCGACGGCCTGGGGCAATGTCGGAACCTGCGCGGCGGAAACTTCCGCATCCTTCGACCTTTTGCGCACCATCACCCAGCGCGCGAACGTGAGCACGTCTTCGCCGCGTTGGTTGAAACCTGTCGAGCGCACGTAAACGATACCGGATTCGCGGTTTGCATTTTCGCGGCTGCCCAGAACTTCGGTCCGCGCGCTCAGCGTGTCGCCGGCAAAGACGGGCTTCAGGAAGCGGCAATCGGCGTAGCCCAGGTTCGCGATCGCATTCAGCGAGACTTCGGGAACGGTCTTGCCGAAGACGGTGTGAAAAACCAGGAGGTCGTCGATGGGACTTTCGGGAAAGCCTAAACCGCGGGCGAATTCAGCGGAGCTTTGCGCGGCGAACCTTGCGCCGTAGAGGCCCGTGTAGAGCGCGGCGTCGCCTGCGGTCAGCGTGCGCGGCGGGGCGTGATGTAACTGTTGGCCGGCGCGAAAGTCTTCGAAGAAGTTTCCTGCGCCGGCCGCCATCGTGTTCCTATTTCACCAATTGCTTCAGGCCATCGCGTGCTTCGGCCTGGTTCGGGTTTATGGCGATCGCACGGCGGTACGTTTCGATCGCGCGTTGCTTCTGACCACCGTCTTCATAGAGGCGGCCAAGCGTGCCCAGCCAGTCGGCGTTGCCGGGGCGCATGCGCGACGCGGTTTCGCAATCGGAGATCGCGGCCGAGAAGTTGCCCGTCCAGCTGTGGGACACGCAGCGGCCATAGTAGTAGTCCGCGTTGCCCTTGATCGCGATCGCTTGGCCAAATGCGGATGCGGCTTTCGCGTGCTGGTTCTTCGATTGGAGGGCCATACCCATTTCAAAGTAGGCAACGTCCATCTTCGGATCGGCCTTCACCGCAGCCTCATAGTCCTCGATTGCCTTGTCGTACTGGCGTGACGACCGGTAAGCCTTGCCACGGAAGTAGAGCGTCGGCGCGAGCCACGTTTTCGGCAAACGGCCGGAGTCCAATATCTCCGTGAAGAGTTTGATGGCCGTCGGAAAGTCGCGCTTGTTCAGCGCTTCAGTCGCCTTCTTATGATTGCCCTGCCAGTCGTAGCGGACCGGCGGATCGTTGTTCGGCTGCGCCGCCGGCGCGCCAGGTGTCGGCGTTGGCGCCGGAGCGGCCGCCAGGGCCGCCGACGCCGAGAGAGCAACAGTCACAAGACCAATCAACAAACGCTTCACAACATCACTCCTTGTCACCTTAAGCTGGCGGGTGCCGTTTTCGGCGGCACCCGGTAAAGAGTCCTTTGGCCGCCTTCTTAGCTGGCGACGCGCTTTAAGCCTTCGGAGGCAATCGTATTGCCCGGGTCGGCCGCCAGGAGTTGGCGATAGAGCTCGGCCGCACGCTGGCGATTGCCGGTTTGTTCGGCTGACTGCGCAGCTGCAACGAGGAGGTCCTTGTCGGTCGGCGTTGCCGCGACGGCTTTGTCGCAGTCGGCA
>JANLXP010000311.1:0-4330 GCA_031365165.1 Alphaproteobacteria bacterium | reverse complement strand
ATTCACGCATCAACTTGACGGACGACGCGGACACGATCGCGAATAAGATCAAGAGGGCAAAGACCGACCCTCTGCCGCTGCCGGAAGTTGAGGCGGACCTCAAGGACAGACCGGAAGCCGACAATCTGGTCTCGATCTATTCGGCGTTCACGGACAAGAGCAAGCAGGCTGTTCTCGACGAGTTCAAGGGCGGACAGTTCTCGACGTTCAAGGGGGCTCTCGCCGACGTTGTCGTTGGCAAACTCTCGCCGATCGCGGGTGAGATGCGCCGGCTGATGGCGGATCCGGCAGAGCTTGACCGGCTTATGCTGCAAGGCGCCGATCAAGCGCGCGTGATCGCAGCGCCGATCATGGCGGAGGTTCGACGCGTTGTGGGGTGGGTCACTTGAAGCGGCGGAAATTCCTCGTCCTCGTCGACACCTCGCCTGAACACAAGAAGGCGCTCCGTTATGCAGCGCGGCGCGCACAGCATACGGGCGGGATTGTTTCGCTTCTCACCGTGCTTACGCTTGGCGAATTTCAGCACTGGCGCTCCGTCGAAGACGCGATGCGCGAAGAGGCCATGGAAGATGCCGAACGCATGCTGCATGAGGCGGCTGGCGAGGTGAACCAGCTCACGGGCCTTATTCCGGAAGTGATCGTGCGCGAAGGTAAGCCCAGCGACGTGCTGATGGCGCTTCTTAAGGAAGACAGCGACATTTCGATTTTGGTCTTGGCCGCCTCGACCGGGCGCGAGGGGCCAGGGCCGCTGGTTGCGCTGGTTGCGCAGCAGGCGCAGCTCGCCTATCCGATCCCGGTCACGATCGTGCCCGGCGGGTTGGCGGACGAAGCGATCGACGCACTGGCTTGACTTGCTGGGCAAGCGCCCGAAATTCTAGTTGTTACGAGGATGCCATGTTCATTCAAACCGAATCGACGCCGAACCCGGCGACATTGAAGTTCCTGCCGGGGCGAAGCGTCCTTGGCGAAGGCGCCGCAGATTTCCCGACGCGCGAGTCGGCGCAGAAGTCGCCGTTGGCGCGGCGCTTGTTCGAGGTCGACGGCGTTGGCGGCGTGATGTTCGGTCCGGACTTCATCACCGTTACGAAGACGGGTAGCGACTGGGCGCAACTCAAACCCATGATTTTGGGCGCGATCATGGAGCACTTCACGCAAGGGCTTCCCGTGATCGAAGGCGAGGCAGCGCCTGCGTCCTCGCGCGAAGAATACGATCCGGCCGATGAAGAGATCGTCGAGCAGATCAAAGAGCTTCTCGAGACGCGCGTGCGTCCTGCCGTTGCACAAGACGGCGGCGATATCGTCTTTCGCGGATTCGAGAGTAAGTCCGGCACCGTCTTCTTGAACCTGCGCGGCTCGTGCGCAGGATGTCCGTCGTCGACGGCTACGCTCAAGAACGGAATCGAGAACATGCTCCGCCACTACATTCCCGAAGTGAACGCGGTCGAAGCCGTTTCGGCCTAAAGGGGTTTCCTTTGCATCACGCCATTCCCGACGAAGCGCTCGACCAGCTGTTTCGTTCCGCCCGGTCGCAGAACAAGTGGCTGCCGACGCCGGTGTCGCCGACGCTGTTGCATGCGCTCTACGATTTGTTGCGCATGGGACCGACGAGTGCCAATTGCTCGCCGGCCCGGTTCGTGTTCGTGTCGACGGACGCTGGACGGGAACGGCTGAAACCGCATGTATCGCCCGGCAACGTGCCCAAGGTGATGACCGCTCCGGTGACGGTGATTATCGGACACGACCTCAAATTCTACGACAAGCTGCCGCAACTCTTTCCGCACACGGACGCACGCAGCTGGTTCGTCGGCAACGAGCAGCTGAGCCAAACGACCGCGTTTCGCAATGGCACACTTCAGGGTGCGTATCTGATGCTGGCCGCACGCGCGGTCGGTCTCGATTGCGGACCGATGTCGGGGTTCAACAACGCCGGTGTCGACGAAGAGTTTTTCCCGAACTCGACGGTCAAGTCGAACTTCATCTGCGGCCTCGGCCACGGCGATCCAACAGGTGTGTTTGAGCGCTCGCCGCGTTTGCCGTTCGACGAGGCCTGCCAAATCGTATGAGCGAGCGGTTGATCCTCGCGATCGACACATCGTTCGGCCCGGTCAGCGCTACGCTCGCGACGATGGACGGGCGGATCGTCGGCCGGATCGATACCGACAACCCGGCCGGTATGCAGGCCGAAACGCTACCGCCGTTGGTGGCGAAGCTGTTCGCGGGGCAAGACTTCAAGCAGTTGGCGCGCGTCGCCGTGACCGTCGGGCCCGGGGCATTTACCGGCGTGCGTGTTGGCTTAGCGTTCGCGAAGGGTCTTAGGCTCGCGACGGGTGCCGAGGTTTTGGGTTTCTCGACGCTCGACTGTCTTGGCGCGCAAGCGGCTGTCCACGGTGCCGACAGCATCGGTGCCGTCATCGATGCGAAACGCGGTGAAGTTTACCTGCAGGCATTTTCGCAAGCGTGCGAACCGCTTGGCGAGGCGGCAGTTCTGCCCGTTGGCGAAGCGTCTGAGATGCTGCGACGTGTACTGACATCTAAGTTTGTGCTCACTGGGTCCGGTGCGTTGTTGCTGAACGGGTTTGGCGACGCCGAGATTGTTCCGTTTCACCGTATCGACACGGCGCTCCTGGCGCGGCGCGCGGCATCGGCCGATCCTGCACATTATCCGGCCGTCCCTGCGTACTTGCGGGCACCCGATGCACGGCTGCCGGCGTGAGCGAACAATTCCGCATTTGGACGGGAGGGCGGGACGACGCGGCGCTCCTCGCAGCCCTGCATGCACCTGCGTTTTCGGATGCATGGCCTGAGCCCGCCTTTGCGTCGTTGCTGGAACGCGATGAGGTGATGGTTCTGCTAGGTGCGATTGAGAATGGTTCGCCGCAAGGGTTCATTCTAATGCGGACGGTGGCTGACGAGGCCGAAGTGTTGACATTCTGCGTGACGGAGGCTGTGCGCCGGCGCGGCCTTGGCCGGGCATTGCTCGATGCTGCCTGTGGCGCTGCGCGTGCGCGCGGTGCCGTGCAAGCGTTTCTTGAGGTCGGCGCGAAGAACGACGCGGCGCTTGGCCTTTATCGCGAGGCTGGGTTTGCGGAGGTTGGGCGACGCGCGGCCTATTATCATCATGGAACGGATGCTTCGGATGCGCTTGTGATGCGACGTATCCTTAACTCGGCCCCATGACGCCCCGCTTTCGGCGGGACCGGGAATGGACTAAAAGACCCCCAGAGGTGGTGCATGGATCGAATTGAGAAGCTCTGCATTGAGAAGGGCTTGCGGATGACCGGGCAGCGGCGGGTGATCGCCCGCGTGCTTTCGGAATCGCATGATCATCCCGATGCGGAGGAACTGCACCGCCGGGCGGCTGCTATCGACGCCCACATCTCGATTGCAACGGTGTACCGGACGGTGCGGTTGCTCGAGGAATCGGGCATCTTGGAGCGGCACGATTTCCGCGACGGGCGTTCGCGTTACGAAGAGACGCAGGAAACGCACCACGATCACTTGATCGACGTGCAGTCCGGGCGCGTGATCGAGTTTCAGAACGATCAGATCGAAGAGTTGCAGCGGCAGGTGGCCGAAAAGCTCGGCTACAAACTGGTCGACCATCGGCTAGAGCTCTACGCCGTGCCGATCGAAGCGGCGGCGAAGGGCAAGGCCAAGAAGTGAACAAGATTATCGGAACGCTTCGAGGTGTGGGCGTTGCCATCGCCTTCTTGAGCGTGACTGCGGTCTTCCTGCCGGTGCAGTGGCTTGCGGTTCGTTTCGATTGGCCGTTGCGCGACCGGTTCCCGGCACAATATGCGCGCTGGCTGTGCGCGGTGATGGGGATCAGAGTCGAAACATTCGGTCGGCCGTGCCGCGAGCCCGGCGTTCTGCTCGCGTGCAATCACATGTCCTATCTCGACATGCCGGTGCTTGCGGGCATCATTCCGTTGTCGTTCGTCGCCAAGTCGGAAGTCGGGAAGTGGCCGTTCTTCGGCATCATGTCGAAGCTCGTGCGCACGGTTTTCGTCGAGCGCGAGAAGCGTAGCCGCGCCGGTAAGCAGCGCGACGCAATCCGCGAGCGGTTGGAAGAAGGCGGCACGGTCGTCCTGTTTCCCGAAGGCACGTCGAGCGACGGCAATCGCGTGTTGCCGTTCAAGAGTTCGCTGCTTGGATCGGCAGATGCGATGCTGCTTGGGAGCGATGGCCGGAACCGGCGCGTGCTCGTGCAACCGGTGTCGCTCGCTTACACGCATCTGCACGGTGTGCCGCTGGGGCGGGAGCTTCGGCCGTTCGTCGCTTGGTACGGCGACATGGATTTGGCGCCGCACCTTTGGGAGTTTTTCTGCCT
>JANLXP010000255.1:0-2272 GCA_031365165.1 Alphaproteobacteria bacterium | reverse complement strand
GATGTTTTACGGCTTCAAAGCGATGGGCATGTGGGCCGACGAAAAGGGTGGGAACTTGCTCGATGGCGGCGCGCATTTTTACGACGCGTACGAAACCGCCGACGGAAAATGGGTTTCGATCGGCTCGATCGAGCCGCAGTTCTATGCGTTGCTACTTGAGAAAACGGGGATCACCGATCCCGATTTCCAGTCGCAGATGGACCGCGCGAAGTGGCCGAGCCTAAAAGCGAAGATTGCGCACGTGATGAAGACGAAGACTCGTAGCGAATGGGATAAGCTCATGGAAGGCACGGACGTCTGCTATGCGCCGGTGCTGTCGCTCGCCGAAGCGCCGAACCATCCGCACAACAAAGCGCGCGGCACGTTCGTGGAAGTCGACGGCGTCGTACAGCCGGGACCTGCGCCGCGCTTTAGCCGCACGAAAGTGGAAGTGCAGGGGCCGCCGCCGACCGCGGGTCAGCACAATGATCAGATCCTGGGCGCGTTCGGATTCAGTGCCGGCGACGTTGCTGCTTTGAAGGCCTCGGGCGCGATCTGATGACAGCTTTGCCGGGCACGACCGGCCGGCGCCGCATCTATCTGATGCGGCACGGCCATGTCGATTATTTCGGACGCGAGGTGCGCGAGAGCGGCCACACGGATTCCGTGCCGCTCACGCCATTGGGCCGCGAGCAGGCGCGCGCAAGCGGGCTCGCGCTTTCGCATGTGCGCTTCGACCGCGCGCTCTGCTCCGGTTTGCCCCGCACGCGCGAGACGGCGGAGCTGGTGCTGACGGCGAACGCGGACAATGAGCATCTGACGCTCGAAGTCGACCGCGGTTTGGTCGAGATCAAAGGCGGTGGGCTCTTCCGCGCGAAGACCCGCGAAGAACTGGCCGCGCGCATGACGTTCGAATTCGATCAGGCGGCGACGCCAGGCGCGCGCATGATGGGCGGCGATGTGTTTTCCGACGTGCAGGCCCGCAGTGTCGCCGCGCTTGAACGTTTGTTGGCGCAGCCGGGATGGCATACGGCGCTCGTCGTCGCGCATGAGGGCGTTAATCGGCTGCTGCTCAGTTGGATGACGGGCACCGGCCTTTCTGGTGTGCAGGCGTTCGAGCAGGATCTCGCCTGCATCAACTTGCTCGACTTCGACATGGTGCCGCGCGAAGACGGCACGGTGGGCACGGAGATCGCGCGCCGGCTGATCAAGGCGGTGAACCTAACCCCCTATAACTACGTCAAGCACGGCATGAACTTGACCAGCCTTGAGGCGATTTTCGCCCGCGTGCCCTGAGCCCCGCTTGCGCCTTGCCGAAAGCTCCGCAATCATCGGGCGCGTTCCAAGAAGGCTTGCACCCATGTCCTACGCCGCCGGTCGCCAAATCCACGACGCCGACTCTCATCTGATGGAGTTGGCCGATTGCCTGGATGATTTTCTGGAAGGAAAGTATCGCGCCGCTTACGACGACCTGCCGAAGTTGAAGGCATGGTCGCGCGACGGCAAGTGGATCAAGGACGCGCGCGCCAAACAAACGGACGAAGCGTTCCGGGCTGGGGCCGTCGAGAACATTCTTTTGCGCAGGAACTACGAAGCGCTGGGTGCCTTCGAACGCGCGGATCGGCCGAAGGCGCTTGACGCATTGGGCTTCGCGAGCCAACTCGTGTTTACGACGTGGTGCCTGGGCAATTTCGGCTTGGACCGCACGAACCCGGAACTCGGCTACGCAACAGCCGAAGCGCACAACCGCATGATGACCGCGTTCTGCTCGGTCGACCGGCGCTTTCTGCCGACCGCTTACATCCCGCTCGCCGATCTGGAGCGCGCGAAGGCAACGGCGAAAGCCGCGATCGAGGGCGGATCGAAAGCGCTGACCGTGCCTTCCATTTGCCCAAAGGGACATTCGCCGAGCCACATCGCTTTCGATCCGATCTGGCGGATGGCGGAGGAGGCGGGCCTGCCGATCGTTTTTCACGTCGGTGGCGAGGAAAAGATCAATCCCGACTACTTCAACAACGGTCTGCCGAAGGTGAAGGACTTTCACGGTGGGGAGGAGAACTTCACCTCCGTCTCCTACATGATGATCCCGCATTCTGTAATGCTGACCCTGGCCGCGATGATCTTCGACGGTGTCCTCGACCGCTTTCCGAAACTGAAGTTCGGCGTGATCGAACTCGGCGGCTCGTGGCTGCCGAGCTGGATGCGTTTCATGGATTCGGGCGCTGCCGCGTTCCAGAAAGGTGAGGAGCGGCTCAAGAAGCTGTCGCTCAAGCCCAGCGAGTTTGTGCAGCGC
>JANLXP010000236.1:0-1783 GCA_031365165.1 Alphaproteobacteria bacterium | reverse complement strand
CCGCCCGACAATCCCTGGAACCAAGCAGTCGACACGTTGCCGGTGCATCCAAACTCGCGGCAGTACGTCGAATCAATCGGCGTCGATAAGCCGCTGCGCTACAACCCCGACATGGCGTTCGTCCTCGTTCCGCCCAACCAGAAACGCATTGCCGTCAAAATGGTCGAGTATCCCGACGAATCGGACAAGGGGCCGTTCCCCGTGCCGGACATCATCCCCATCGAAGGCTGGCCGGCGTATTATTCGCGCGATGCGAGGTTGCGGCGGACGACGCTCGACGACGTGCAGCGGGACACGCTGAACGAAAACGGCGATCGGCACGGCATCGTCGTCGATCCCGTCAACCGCATGCTCCACGAGTTCTATCAGTTGAAAAAGACCGACGCCGGCTGGCAGGCGGCCTGCGAGGCCACCTTCGATTTGAAATCGAACCGTCTTCGACCGGATGGATGGACATCATCCGATGCCGCGGGTCTGCCGATCTTCCCGGCCGTCATCCGGCACGACGAACTCAAACGCGGCGTGATCGATCACGCCATGCGCGTGACCGTCCGCCGCACCCGCCGGGCGTACGTTTACCCGGCCACGCACTTCGCCAGCAAACTGACCGACGAAAACCTGCCGCGCATGGGCGAACGCATCCGGCTGAAAAAGGACTTCGACGTCTCGAAATTCTCGCCGGAAGTGCGAACGATCCTGACCGGGCTGAAACGCTACGGCATGCTCGTCGCCGACAACGGCAACGACTGGGCAATCTCCTGCGCCCCCGATCCGCGCATCCACGTTCTGCACGAAGAACTGCGCAAGATCAAAGGCTCCGACTTCGAAGTCGTCGTCCCTCCGAAGGGCTATGTGCCGGCGCTCAAGCTGGACGACGGTTACGTGCTCACCGAAGGGCCCGCGATCGTGCAGTGGATCGCCGACCAAAAGCCCGCCTCGCACCTGGCTCCGGCGAACGGCACGACGGAGCGGTACAAGCTGCAAGAGTGGCTCGGCTACATCAACAGCGAGCTGCACAAGAACTTCGGACCGTTTTTCAATCCGGCGACACCGGATGCCACGAAGGCCACGCTCGCCCAGACGCTCACGAAGCGCTACGCGTTTGTGGACGAGAAGCTTGAGGGCAAGGACTACCTGACCGGTTCGCAATTCACGGTCGCCGATGCCTATCTCTTCACGATCACGAATTGGGCAAACTACGTGAAGTTCGATCTCAAGGACTATCCGAACGTGCGTGCGTTCCAGGCGCGCGTTGCGGCACGCCCGAAAGTGCAAGAAGCGTTGAAGGCCGAAGGTTTGGCATAAACGACTTCGGCGGTCAGGGGGCGAGTGTGGCCGAAAGCTGCGCCGCCAACTGGCCGCCGAACCATGATAGAATGGGAATGATCACGAGCGTCGCGATGCGCGCGAACACCGCGAAGCCGCCCGGCCAATCGGGCACACGCGCGATCTCGTTTTTCACAGTCAACATGGCACTCAAAGCCGGGATGCCGACCGCTTCCGTCAACTGGCCGCCGGCATAGGCACGGCGCCAGAGTTCGCGTGCGTAGAGCTGCAGGTCATGGGTGGCGGCTGCTTTTGCCGCGCGGATCGCGCGCCTCGCGCCCCACATCGCACCGATCACGGCCCCGATCGTGAGGATGACGCCCAGCACCAGCAGGGCGGCACTCGCGTACATTGCATCCGGTTGCGAGACGGACGGGCCTGCCAGCGCGAGAAGAACGATCAGGAACAGGGCCACGTGGCGCGCGTATCGTGCGACCGGCTCTATCGGCGTCAGGTC
>JANLXP010000235.1:0-1358 GCA_031365165.1 Alphaproteobacteria bacterium | reverse complement strand
TTCTCTTTGCGAAACTCGATGCGGTCGCCGGCCGCGTTCTCAAGAAGGCTTGAACCTCGATGGACTTCAAATCCGTGATCCGCACGATTCCCGATTATCCCAAGCCCGGCATCATGTTTCGCGACGTGACGACGTTGCTCGGCAACGCGCGCGCGTTTCGCACAACCGTCGACCAGCTTGTGCAGCCTTATGCCGGCACGCGGATCGACAAGGTGGCTGGGATTGAGGCGCGTGGGTTCATTATCGCGGGCGCGGTCGCGCATCAGCTCTCGGTGGGCTTCGTGCCGGTGCGCAAGAAGGGCAAGCTGCCATGGAAGACGATCGTGCAGACCTACGATCTTGAGTACGGCACCGATACTGTCGAGATCCACGAAGACGCGGTGCAGAAGGGCGAGAACGTGCTGCTCGTCGACGACTTGATCGCGACCGGTGGCACCGCAGAAGCCGCGATCAAGCTCATCGAAAAGGCGGGCGGCAACGTCGTCGGCTGCAGCTTCATCATCGACCTCCCGGAGCTCAAGGGCCGGCGGCGACTTGAGAAGTTGGGCAAGAAGGTGCTGAGCCTTGTGGAGTTTGAAGGCCATTGAATATCCACGGGCGCCACTACCGGACGATTTGGGTCGCGGGTGACGGATGGTCGATCGAGGTGATCGATCAGACGAAGCTTCCGTTCGCGTTTGTGACGAAGCGGCTTGCGAGCGCGGATGAGGCGGCCGAGGCGATCAAGTCGATGGTCGTGCGCGGGGCGCCGTTGATCGGTGCGACCGGCGCCTACGGGCTTTGTATGGCGGTGCGTCAGGATGCTTCGGACGAGGCGCTGGAGCGAGCGTACGACATGCTCGTCAAGACGCGGCCGACGGCGATCAATCTTAAGTGGGCACTCGATGAGATGATGGCATCCGTGCGCAATCAGCCGAAGGAACGGCGGGTCGCGACGGCTTATGCGCGCGCGGCGCAGCTTTGCGACGACGACGTCGCGACGAACGAAGCGATCGGGCGGCATGGTTTGGCTCTGATCGAGGACATCGCCGCGAAGAAAAAAGGTGCGACCGTCAATGTGCTCACGCATTGCAATGCCGGGTGGCTTGCTTGCGTCGATTGGGGCACGGCGCTCGCGCCGATCTATATGGCGCACGACAAAGGCATCGCGATCCACGTTTGGGTGGACGAGACGCGGCCGCGCAACCAGGGTGGGTCGCTGACCGCCTACGAATTGGGCGCGCACGGCGTGAAGCATTCGATCATCGCCGACAATGCCGGCGGTCACTACATGCAGCACGGCGACGTCGATCTTTGCATCGTGGGGACAGATCGGACGACCGCGTCGGGCGACGTCGCGAACAAGATCGGGACCTATC
>JANLXP010000194.1:0-1895 GCA_031365165.1 Alphaproteobacteria bacterium | reverse complement strand
TGGCGGCGAACAAGGATTTGAAGCTGCTCAATCCGTTCGTACGGTTGAGCGGCACGGGGCTCGTCGATATCGGCAACCAAACGCTTGACTATCGGGTCGAACCTAAGGCGGTTCGTTCGGCAGAAGGTCAAGGTGGTCAGGGCGATCTTGGCGGGATCGGGATTCCATTTCGTATCAAAGGGCCGTGGAGCCATCTCTCGTATGCGCCCGATCTCAGCGGCGTCTTGAATTCGACGGTCGATTCGATCCTGAAGGGCGGCGATCCCCTGGAAAGTCTGAAGGACAGCAGCGGGCTCGGCGACCTCTTCGGGGCTAAGAAGAAGCAGCCGCCTGGCGATCAGCCGCCGAAAACCGGCCCGAACAAGAAGAAGGACCCGTTCGATCCCTTGAAAGGGCTTTTCGGGCAATAGGCAGACCCCGTGATTCCGTCACGGGGTGCGCCTAAGTTACTGCGCATGAACAAAGAGTCGCTTCTAAAATTGCTGGATTGGCGCGCGTGGGCTGCTTGGCGGCCCGACGTGTCGTCGTTGCGCAAGTTGGCCGCGTGGCGGCCGAACGTTTCGTGGCGTGTCTGGCGTTGGCTATTGCTCGTGCCCGTCGTTTTGATCGTGGCACTGATCGCGCTGCCGTTCTTGATTCCGGTCAGCGTCTATAAGGAGCAGATCATCAGCCAAGTGCGCCTTGCGACGGGGCGCGAGCTCAAGATCGACGGCGACTTGCAGCTGTCGTTCTGGCCCGCGTTCGGCGTGAAGGTCGAGAAGGTGAGCCTGGCCAACGCGTCCGGCGCCGCCGATACGCAGATGGCGACGATGGACACGATGATCGTCGGCGCGGAATTGTTTCCGCTGCTCGGCGGATCGCTGAAGGTGACCGAGGTCCGGTTCGTTAAGCCGGTCATGCATTTGGAGATCGACGCGCAGGGCCACGGCAATTGGTTGTTCGTGCCCGCGAATGGCGGGGCGGCGACTGCTCCCGCCGCGACCGGCTCGGGTGGCGAGATCAGTTTTGCCGACGCGCGGATTGTCGACGGGGTGTTGACCTATCGCGATGCGCGGACGGGTACCAACCAGCGGATCGACGGGATCGACGTTGCTCTGCAACTGCCTGGCCTCGATCAGCCGATGACGATCGACGGCGGGCTGACCTGGAACAAGGAAGCCATCGACGTCACCGCCGAGATCGCCGATCCGCGCGCGCTGTCGTCGGGTTCGAAGAGCAACGTCAAGCTCAAGGTCAGCGGCGAGGTTTTGGATGCGTCGTTTAACGGCAACCTCGATGCGGCGACGAACGTTGCGGCCGGCACCGTCGATTTCGGCACGTCGTCCGTGAAGCGGCTCGCGGCATGGGTGGGCGCGAGCGCGCCTGACGGCGACCGGTTCGGTGCAATCAAGGTTGCGGGTGCGGTGACGATCCGGCCGGAACTCATCGCGCTGAAGGACGCGAAATTTTCGGCCGACGGGGAGGCAGTGCAAGCGACGTTCACGGGCACGGTCGACACGCAGACGAACAAGATCGCGGGTATCGTCGATGCGCGCGCGGCTTCCGCGCGTGACCTGGCAAAGCGTGTAGGATTTGCGTTGCCCGGGACCCGGGGATTTGGTCCTGCGACGTTGAGCGCTGCGCTTGAGGTCACACCGGGACAAATCGCGTTTAACGGTGCAAAATTCTCGGTCGACGGCGACGTGCTGCGCGCCGGGTTCACCGGCATGCTCAATACGGCGAGCGGCACGGTTGCCGGCACGCTCGACATGCGCTCGAACTCGGCGCGCCAACTTGCGTCGCAGGTCGGCGCGGCGTTGCCGGGGACACGTGGGCTTGGCCCGATGACGCTCACCGGGTCGGTCAGTACCGCGCCCGGACGCGTGTCGTTCAAAGACGCGAAGCTCTCGGTCGAT
>JANLXP010000190.1:0-1305 GCA_031365165.1 Alphaproteobacteria bacterium | reverse complement strand
TCGATGCCGCCAGAAGAATTGAGACCCCACGCATTGGCTGCGCCCGTTACTTTTTGTTAGTGCGGATGAAGGCCGCGTGAACGCGTGCTTCCCCGGCTTTGTTCGATTTCGAGACTACGGGCGTACGGTCAAGAAATGCTGAAAGCGGGTGGGGTTTGGTGAATTATTCCACAGCTGTGGCGCTCTATCCTGTCCCCAATTTACGCTGCGGCGCGAGCGTCCGCGCGGATGCGTTCGACCATGGAGAAGAGGCCGTTGGAGCGTTGCTGGCTCAAATGCGTGTCGAGGCCGAGTTGGTGGAGCACGGCTTTCGCGTCGATCGCGAGGATCTCCGCCGGGGTTTTGCCGTTGTAGAGTTCGAGCAGGATCGCGATCAGGCCGCGCACGATGTGGGCGTCGCTGTCGCCCACGAAGGTCAGCTTGTTATCTTCTCGTTTAGAGATCAGCCAGACTTGGCTGGCGCAGCCGCGGACTTTGACCGCGTCCGTGCGGGCGGTTTCGGGCAGTGGGGCCATCTTGCGGCCGAGGTCGATGATATAGCGATAGCGCTCGTCCCACTCGTCGATGACGGCAAAGTCGTCGAGGATGGATTGGATGGGCATTCGCTTAGGCGCGCGGTTGTTTCAAGCGCAAGAGATAGACGTGCTTGCCGTCCAAGACCAGGTCCCGGCGTTGGTTGTGCACGGTGGCCTGCATCGTGACCAAGCCCGTCGTGCGCTGGGGCTTTAGTTCGCTGATGGTGAGCGCGGGGTAGAGCGTGTCGCCGGCGTAGACGGCTTTCAGGAATTTGGCCTGGACCTCGACGAAGCCGATCAATGCCTCGCCAATGACGTGGGGGAAGAGGCTGGCGCCCGCTGCCGTGAAGCTCAAGACCTGCAGGCCGTGGGCGAGCAAGCCGTCGTGGCCCTGTCGCTTGCAGTATTCGGCGTCGTAGTGGATCGGGTGGTTGTCGCAGCTCACCTGCTGAAAGGCTGCAAAGTTCGCGTCCGTGATCGTGCGTGAGGGCAGGACGAAGCGTTCGCCCACCGTCAAATCTTCGAATCCACGAAGGGCTACGACCCGGTGTTCGGCCGGGTCGAACGCCGTCACCGATCGGCCTCAAGCAGTTTGCGGAACGCGGCCGCGTCGAGGCGGTAGTGCAGCAGATCGTCCTGATGGACGAAGCCGATGCGGTCGAGCGAAATGCGCGACGAGTTCGCATGCACCATGTTCAGCTGGAGGCTGGTGCAATCGCGATCGCGCGCGGTGCGAGCGACCTCTTGAACCAGGCGGAAGCCGACGCCGGTGCCGCGGGCGCCTTCGTCA
>JANLXP010000133.1:0-1925 GCA_031365165.1 Alphaproteobacteria bacterium | reverse complement strand
GCGGCGATGGATAAGGCGCAATCTTCCTGGGACCGCGGGCGTCCTCGCCCCCTCTCGCTAACACGCCAACGCCAGTGCGCCTGAGGTGCTGCAAAGAGCGGGCAAGGACGCCCGCGGTCCCAGGTGACGCCGATCTCCGCCGCAGAGCGTGCGTTCGCTTGACTTTATTTCAATAACCGGTAATATAACCGGTATGGCAAAGGGATTCCGCGAGAAGTCGGCGCAGTATCGTGCGGTCGTGAAGAACCGGCGGACGATGCGTGGCCGCGGGCTGGCGCGCTATGAAGTGCGCGGTCCGGCGAAGGACCGGGAGCTTGTCCGTGCCGTGGCGAAAATACTCGCCGGCGGCGACGAAGCGGCCAAAGCCTTGCGGGCTCTTCTTGAGTTGGAGACTGCGCCGCCGCCCATGACCGGCAAACAGATCGTCGAATGGCTGCGTGCTTCGCCATTGGCTGACTTCGACTGGTACACGAAGCGGTCCTTCGATCCCGGCCGCAAGATCGATCTGTGAACCGCTACGTCTTAGACACTGACGTGCTTAGCAATACGGCGAAGGCCGCGCCGCTGACGCCTGTCGTGACGTGGGTTGAGGCGCAAGCGGCGGATGCGCTGTTTGTAGCGTCGTTTTCATTGGCGGAAATTGAGCGCGGGGTTCTGGAACGGACCGCCGGGCGAAAGCGCGACGATCTCGAAGCGTGGTTCCGCGGCCCCGGCGGGCTGAAAGCGTTGTTCGCCGGACGTATCCTGCCTTTCGACGAGCGCGCCGCGGCGGAATGGGCGCGGATTATGGCCGATGGCGCCGCAGCGGGGCGTCCACGAAGCGCCACGGACATGATCATCGCGGCGACCGCGGCCGCGAACGGCTGCACGGTGGTCACGCTCAACGATCGCGACTTCCGCGGTGCGGTGGCGACGCTCAATCCGATGACGGGAAAGTAGTCGAGCACGCGATATCTCACCGCAATTCGTTGAACCGGACTTTCAGCACGAACTGCAGGAAGAACGCCGTCGCGATTGCCGCGGGAATGCCGATGAACATGAAAGTCTCGAGCTGATCGACGAGGCGTTTCTCCGCGGGCGTGACATAAACCGTTGCGCCGTGGTTCGTGAGGGTGGCGGTCCGTTCAACCGTCGGCGTGGGCGAGCCCGAGCGGAACGTTCTGTCGCTCTCCGCAATCTTCCAGAAATGCGCGTTCGGAGCGGTACGTGATGCGAAGCACATTCAAGACGGAGAATACTGCGATGCCCAAGCCTGCAAGAACCCACGGTCCGAATCCGAACGGCCGGTCGATCGCAAAGCTTGGTGCTTGCAGCGCCCCTCCTGCGGCGGCGAACAGGAAGTAACCCATCAGCGCGATCAGCAAGAGCGCGCCGCCTGCGCGCAGGGGCGTGAGGCCTTTCCAGCGCCATTTGTGGCGCAACCGGCGGACAAGCGAGGCTGCGGCAATCGAAGCCGCTATCGCACCGGCGATTGCGATCTGTTCGATGAAGGCGAGTCTCGCCCCTGCGATCATCATCACCATCATGGCGATGTGATAGACGAACATGCCCTTGAAATCGAAGGACAGGTCGGACCACGATCTCGCAGTGTCGTCAGAGAACACAGTCGACCACCTCTTGGCGTCGCAGTTTACGCCGCTTTGTACCAGTCGATGCCTTCGGCGTCGCGGGTGCGGGATAGTTTTTTGCGGGCGATGAGGCAGTTGAGGTGGGCGAGGCTTTCGCCGGTGGCCATGCCGTAGTTGCCGGTGGTGATCTTCGTGCGGAAGAGGGCTGGAAACACATCGACCGCGCGCTTTGGCGTTACGCACATCTCCAAGAGTTTTCTCAGGCCGTCTTCGTGGTCGTCGATCAGCGCCTGCATGCGTGTCTTCACGCCGTAGAACGGTTCGTTGTGGGCGGGCAGGATTAGCGTGTCGTCGGGG